>JAIBBR010000003.1 GCA_019694575.1 Myxococcaceae bacterium | reverse complement strand
ACTTTGCCGGGGTGCTTGCCCGGGTGACACACCAACTCATGCGTGCCCACGGGTAATCGGCGCAGCAGCGACACCAACAGCTCGCGACCCAACCGCCCCGACTCGGCAATGCCCCAAGTGCGCGGCGAGCCAATTTTGTCAGCCCGCTGCGACATCGTGCCGAGCAGCGCTTCTTTCAATGCTCCGGCCGGGTATAGCCACGCGAAGGGGCGGGGCTGTGCATTCGGCCCGCGCAAGGGCAGCTTGTTCTCGAAAGCGAGCTCTTCCCAGAGCTCAACTAAACCGGGCAGCCAGTGCACATGCTGGTGCGAGTCGAGGTGGTCAACGTGCGCGCCCAGCGCCCGGGCCTTTTCTAACTGCGCACGCAACTCGCGGCGCACTTCGTCTTTCGGCACCAGCCGCGCCGCCCACGCAGCGGCAAGCTCGGCCCACGAGTGACGAAAGCGGCCACCCGGGGCAAGCCAGCGCACTGCATGCGTCGGCGCCGCGGGCGTGAGGTGCGAAGTGAGGCAAAGGTGGAGCCCCAGCGGCAACTTCGCCTGCTTCGCACGCTCGATGGCCGACGCGGCGTTGCGGCCGGTGACCAACAGCGTGGCGCTGGTGACGATGCCGTTTTGATGCGCGGCGAAAATGCCGTCGTCAATTTTGGGGTGCAAGCCGAGATCATCGGCGTTCACTATTAGCCGAATCGCCTGCGGCTGGGCCTCATGAGGAGCAATCAACTGCACGCGGTGAGCTCAGCTGGCCACTTTGCGGTTCTTGATTGGTTTCACCGACGGAGGCAGCCGTACCGGCCGCTGCGGCTCACCTGGGTTCTTGGTGTCGCCGTAGAGCGTGGAGAGCTCCTTGAGCATTTTGGCGATGACTGACGGCGAAGCGAGCGTCGAAATGCCGCGCGTACGGGGAAAGTAGTCGACGCCCATTTGAAAGACGCGGAAGCCTTTTTTTATCGCCTTCACCACCAGCTCAGCGTCGACGAACGAGCCCTGGCTCTTGATCTCAATCGCTTCGAGCACCCGGCGGTGCATCACTTTGAAGCTGAAGTTCACGTCTTTCACCTGCACGCCGAACAAGCTGCGAATGAGCAAGTTGTAGACGAACGAATAGGCGATGCGCTTTGGGCCTTCGCTGGTGCGATCGAAACGAAAGGCGCAGATCATGTCAGCTTCGAGGTACTCGATGAGTCGCAGCGCGCGCGCGACTTCTTCGAGGTCAAACGGCAAGTCCATGTCGGAATAGATGATGATGTCTTTGGTCGAGGCGGCCATGCCCGACTTCATCGCTCCGCCCAGCTTCTGGTTCACTTCGTGGTTCACCACGCGAATGTGCTTGTCGCGCGCGGCCAGGCCTTCAGCCATTTCACGCGTGCGGTCGGTCGAGGCATCATTGACGATGATGATTTCGTAGTCGTCGCTCAGCTTTTCGAGAACACGCTGCGCACGCGAGACGGCACGCTCGACGTAGTCCTCTTCGTTCCACGCGGGAAAGAACAGGCTTAATGAAGGACGCGGCACGGTGGCACCTCGTGTGAGCCAAGAGAGCCATAGCGGTTAGCAGAGGAGTATGGGGGTCGCAACTTGGGAACTTGGGGAATTTGGCGTGCCGGTTGGCTAGCCATTCTCGCCCGGCTCTGTCTGCTTTCGGGCCGCGAGAATCTGGTTGAGCCGCTCAGAAATTTTAGCCTCGGCGCCATTTTTCGACGGCCGGTAGAAGCGCTCGCCGCGCAAACCTTCGGGCAAGTACTGCTCCACCACATAATTGCCTTCAAAATCATGCGGATATTGATACCCGCCGCCGTAGCCCAAGCCCTTCATCAACTTCGTCGGCGCATTGCGCAAATGCATGGGCACCGGCATCGCTCCGTGTTGTGTCACCGCTTCGCGTGCTGCGGCGTAGGCTGTAATCACCGCGTTCGATTTGGGAGCCATGGCCAAATACGTCACGGCCTGCGTCATGGGCAACGTGCCTTCGGGCATGCCCATCAACTCGAATGCGTGCAGCGCGTTCACCGCCACTTGCAGCGCGGTGGGGTCGGCGTTGCCCACGTCTTCAGAGGCGAAAATCACCATGCGCCGCAACACAAAGCGGGGCTCTTCGCCGGCTTCGAGCATGCGCGTCATCCAATAAATGGCGGCATCGGGGTCTGACCCGCGCATCGACTTGATGAAGGCCGAGACCACGTTGTAGTGCTCTTCGCCGCCTTTGTCGTAGAGCAGGGTGCGCTGCTGCAACGCTTCTTCGACGTGTGCACGCGTGACATGCACGCCCGCATTTTGCGCCGCCACTTCGAGGCCTGTCAGCGCTCGGCGGGCATCGCCAGCGGCGGTCTGTGAGAGCAGCGCCAACGCGTCATCGTCGAGCGCAACGTTGCCTCCGAACCCGCGTGGGTCGGTGAGTGCCCGTTTCACCACGGTACGCAATTCATCTTCTTCGAGCCCGCGCAAGGTCAACACCCGGCAGCGTGAAAGGAGCGCTGCGTTCACTTCAAACGAGGGGTTTTCTGTCGTCGCCCCGAGCAAGGTGACAGTGCCCTTTTCGACATGCGGCAACAGCGCGTCTTGCTGCGACTTGTTGAAGCGGTGAATCTCGTCGACGAAAAGCAGGGTGCGTTTACGGTGCGTTTTCCAGCGCTCTTCTGCCTTCGCCACGGCCTCGCGAATTTCTTTCACGCCGGCGAGTACCGCTGAGAGCGCCATGAACTCGGCGCCGGTCGCCTTGGCAATGACTTTCGCCAACGTCGTTTTGCCGGTGCCGGGAGGCCCCCAGAAAATCAGCGACGGCACCCGGTCATCTTCAATCGCCTTGCGCAGCAATTTGCCCGGAGCCGTGAGGTGCTCTTGGCCGACGAATTCTTCGAGCGTGGCGGGCCGCATGCGCTCGGCGAGCGGGGCGCGTTGGCCGAAGTCAGCTTCGGCCGCTTTTTCGAAGAGGTCCATGGCTTTCAAAGTAACGGCTTATCGTTTGTGTGCAGTGAAAATCCGCTAAGAAGTGGCGCTTGTGAAAACTGTCGCCCTGGTCGCCAAGCCCGGCAAACCTGAAGCCGTGGCCCTCGCCAAGAAAATGAAGGCCGCGCACAAGAAGGTGAAGTTCATCGCCGACGCGTGGCTGGCCGGCCAATTGGGGTGGGAAATTCTCGCCAGTGCCAAAGTCGGAGCGAAAGCTGACTTGGTGGTGGTGCTGGGAGGCGACGGCACTTTGATTCAGGCCGCGCGGTTGCTCCAGGGCCGTGCGGTGCCCATCATGGGCATCAACTTAGGCTCGCTCGGGTTCATGACCGAATTTCCGCTGTCTGACGCGATGGCTGCTTTGGGCGCGGTGCTCAAAGGGCAGTTTCTCACCCAGTCGCGCATGAAGCTGTCGTGCCGGCTGTACCGCGACGACAAGCTGTTGGTTGATGACGAGGTGCTCAACGACGTGGTGATCAACAAGAGCGCGCTTGCGAAAATTGCCGACCATGAAACGTGGCTCGACAGCAACTTCGTCGCGCTCTTCAAGTCAGACGGCATCATTTGTTCGACGCCCTCGGGCTCTACTGCTTATTCACTCTCGGCAGGCGGGCCGATTGTGCACCCTTCTATCGACTGCGTGGTGCTGACTCCGATTTGCCCGCATGCGTTGACCCAACGCCCCATTGTCGTGCCGGGCGACCAGACGGTTCGCATCGTGCTCAAAAATGAAGTGTCTGACGTGTACCTCACCATCGACGGGCAGACCGGTTTGCCTCTGAAGATGGGTGACCGCGTCGAAGTCAGGCGTTCGAAGAACCGGGTGCTGCTGGTGAGCAACCCTGGGCTCGATTACTTCGCCATTCTTCGGCAAAAGCTGCGCTGGGGAGAGCGTTGACCGGCAAGGGTCGCTACGGTAACTGATGGGTGTGTTTGGCCGCCCCGAAAAGCAACTGGTTGCGCTTACCGTCAATGGTGAGCGGCATGACGTCGCCCTCGAGCCGCGCGCGACGTTGCTCGAAGCGGTGCGGTACACCCTGGGCCTTACGGGCTCGAAGCAAGGCTGTGACAAAGGTGACTGCGGCGCTTGCACGGTGCTGATTGACGGCAAGCCGATGCTCGCCTGCCTCTCGCTCGCCATTGAAGCGCAAGGCCGGGCCGTTACCACCATCGAAGGCTTGGCCAAAGACGGCAAAGTCAGCCCCGTGCAAGACGCGTTCGACGTGTGCGGCGCGCTGCAATGTGGTTTCTGCCAGTCGGGCATGATGCTCTCGGCCACGGCGTTGCTGGCGAAGTGCGAGAAGCCGAACCGAGAGCAAATCAAAGACGCGTTGGCGGGCAACTTGTGCCGCTGCACTGGCTACACGCAGATCTTAAACGCGGTTGAAGTCGCTTCCGGACAACGGTCTGTTGCCGAGCGCGACGAGCGGCCCACCACGCAAGCACAGGCGGCGGCGAAATGAGCGGGGTGGTAGGGCGACGGCTGCGCAAGCTCGACAGCCTGAAGAAGGCGACCGGCGAAGCGGTTTATGCCGATGACATTTCGTTGCCGCGCATGTTGCACGCGAAGATTTTGCGCAGCCCGCACGCGCATGCCCGCATCAAGAAAGTCGATTTTGCCCGGGCGTTGAAGCACCCCGGCGTCATGGGCGTGCTCGAAGGCAAAGAGCTGCCTGGTAAATACGGCATCATTCCGTGGACACAAGACGAGACGGCGCTGGCGGTGAACAAGGCGCTCTTCATTGGCGATGAAGTGGCGGCGGTGGCGGCGGTCGATGAGCTGGCGGCGCAAGAAGCGCTCGAGCTGATTGATGTCGAGTACGAAGTGTTGCCCGCGTTGGTCGAGCCCGAAGCGGCGCTGGCAGACAAAGCGAATGTGCTGCACGAAGGTAACAAGCACGGCAACGTCACCAAGCATGTCGATTTGACGTTTGGAGACGTGGAGGCGGCGCTTGCGAAGAGCGCGGCGGTGGTAGAAGAAAATTTCTTTTACGCCGGCTCGACGCACACGCCCATTGAGCCGCACTGCGCGGTGGCCCAGTACGACGGTGAGGGCAACCTCACGGTGTGGTCGTCGACGCAAATTCCCCATTATGTGCACCGCGAGTTGTCGAAGGTGCTGGGCATTGCTCCCGCGCGCGTGCGGGTAATTCAGCCGTTCTTGGGCGGCGCGTTCGGCGGCAAGTCAGACCCGTTCTCGTTGGAATTCGTCGTTGCCAAGTTGGCGATGAAGTTGGGTCGCCCGGTGAAGTGTTTGTTCACCCGCGAAGAGGTGTTTTGGGCGCACCGTGGCCGCCACCCGATGAAAATGCGCTTCAAGGTCGGGCTGTCGAAAGAGGGCGCGATTGAAGCGGTCGATTCGAAGATTTTGATCGACGGTGGTGCGTACTCTTCGTTCGGTTTGGTGACGGCGTATTACTCGGGGCAGTTGCTGACGGGGCCGTACCAGTTCGGCACGTACCATTTCGATTCGACGCGGGTGTTTACCAACAAACCTCCGTGTGGCCCGAAGCGTGGGCACGGCAGCGTGCAGCCGCGGTTTGCGTTCGAAGTGGCGTTAGACATGGCCGCCGAGAAGCTGGGGTTAGACCCTATCGAGGTTCGCCGCCGCAACTTCATTGGTCAGAACGTGAAGACGGTGAACGGCCAGCAAATTACGTCGAACGGTTTTTTGCAGGCGTTGGAGGCGGTAGAGAAGGCGAGCGGGTGGAAGGAGCGCAAAGGCAAGCTGGGTTATGGCAAAGGCTTGGGCGTGGCGGGCTCGATGTACATTTCAGGCACCGCTTACCCGATTTATCCAAATGACATGCCGCAGTCGGGCATTCAAGTGAAGTTAGACCGCTCGGGCAAGGTGACGATTTTCTCGGGCGCGTCAGACATTGGGCAGGGCACCAATTCGCAGGTGGCCTATTTGATTGCCGAAGAAATTGGGTGCGATCCGCGCGATTGCACGGTGGTCGCGGCCGATACTGACCTCACTCCAGTCGACTTGGGCGCGTATTCGAGCCGGGGCACGTTCATGGTGGGCATTGCGTGTGTCGAGGCAGGCCAAAAATTGTGGGCACTGCTTTCGCAAGCGGTGGGCGAGAAGTGGGGCGTGTCGACGGAGCAAGTCGACGCCTCGTGGGGTACCTTTCGCGGGCCGCAAGTGGACCAGCAAATGTCGTTTCGCGATGCCGTGCAGTTGACCGAAGCGAAGTTCGGCACGCTGGGAGCGACAGGCAGCTATCGCACCGAGAAGCTCGGCGGCGATTACCGGGGGGGCACCATTGGTGCGTCTCCGGCGTACAGCTTCACCGCGCATGTGGCCGAAGTGCATGTCGATGTCGAGACCGGGCAGTGGAAGGTGCAGCGCATTTGGGCGGCGCACGACTGCGGCAAGGCGATTAACCCCACGCTGGTCGAAGGGCAGATTGAAGGCTCGGTGTACATGGGCTTCGGCGAGGCGGCGATGGAGGAGATGACGTACTACCCTTCGGGTTTGCACAAGGGGCCGTCGCTGCTCGACTACCGAATTCCCACCTCGGTAGATACGCCCGAACTGTCGGCGATGATTATCGAGTCGGTTGATCCCAAAGGGCCGCATGGCGCGAAAGAAGCGGGCGAGGGGCCCTTGCACCCGGTGATTCCCGCAATTTCGAATGCGATTTACGACGCAGTGGGCGTGCGCTTCACCGAGTTGCCGTTTTACCCGGGCCAGTTGTTCAAGATGTTGAAGGAGAAAAAAGCGTAATGCTGACGCTGCCTCCTTTTGAGTACCACGCGCCGATGGAGCTCGCCGATGCGTTGGCGTTGCTGCAGAAGCACGCGGGCAAGGTGAAGTTGATTGCCGGGGGCACTGACTTGGTGCCGAACATGAAGCACCGGCTCTTCATGCCCGAGCACGTGGTGGGGCTGAAGCAGATTTCAGAGCTCAACGGTGTGCGTGGTGAAGGAGGCTTTCTCGTCATCGGCGCGATGACCAGCATCGCCGACCTGGCGAGAAACCCGCGCGTGGCGCTGCTTTTTCCCAGTCTGGCGCGAGCGGCGACGGCGATTGCAGGCCCGCAGCTGCGCGAAATGGGCACGTTGGGGGGCAACCTCTGCCTCGATACGCGCTGTGTCTATTACAACCAGACGCATTTCTGGCGAAAGGCGCTTGGGTACTGCCTGAAGAAAGACGGCACGGTTTGTCACGTCGTGAAAGGCGGGCAGAAGTGTGTCGCGGCTGCTTCGAACGACACCGCGCCGGTGTTGCTCACGCTGGGAGCTTCAGTCGAGCTGGCGTCTCCCAATGGCCGCCGGGCGATACCGCTCGAAGAGTTCTACGTGGCTGACGGTGTCGCCAACACCGTCATCGAGCCGAACGAGATTTTGACGAAGGTGCGCGTTCCCATACCGCGGGCGGGGTTGGTGACTGGCTACCAGAAGCTGCGCATTCGGGCGGCGATTGACTACCCGTCGCTGTGTGTGGCGGTCGCGGCGCAGCAGCAGGCTGACGGCAAGTTAGAGTGGGTGCGCATGGTGATTTCTGCGCTCGGCTCGAAGCCGCACACGGTGAAGCGGCTTGAAGGTTTTCAGGGCAGGGCGCTCGATGCGGCCACCATTGCTGAGTTGGGGCAAGCCGCGCACCGGCAGTGCCACCCGCTCACCAACATCAACGTTGAGACCGGCTGGCGACGCGAAATGATCCCCGTTTTTGTGCGCCGCGCCTTTGCTGAGGCGATGAAGTAGGTGCCAGACTTTCCAAATTTCCAAACTCCTGCCTGTCGTTAAGACATAAGTGTCCGCAATTGCGGTGAATTTTAAACTTTGGAACTTTGGAAAATCTGGCACCAAGCACTAGTAATGCGGCGGCCTTTCCTTCTCGGTCGCATCGACCATGCCGGGCTCAGCCGAAACCTTCTTCTGCAGCAACCCCACCGAAGCTCGTAACATGTCGATTTCTCGGCTTTGGCGATAAATAAGGTCCGAAAGCTCCTGCAACAGCGCCTGTTGCTCGGTAAATCTCAATTCTAACTCATTGAGCCGCTCTTCCATGGAAGCCGCTCTTATCTAAATGCCCTTGTTTGTGGTATGGCGCCCCACCTCCCCGTGCCAGACACCCAAGATATCCAAGAGACAGACTTGAGCTTTGACGACGGCCTTTGGCTTCGCTCCTTAAAAAGCGAAGTGCAGCCGATGACCTTCAAAAAGGGCCGTGACTACGCCGAGGGGCGTCGCGTCTCGCTCATGGCGCTGGGCGGCAACGCGCTCAAAGCCAAAGTGCTCGGGTCTGACGCCAAGCGCTACGACGTTGAGGTCAAACCCGGCACCCCTGGCGTTCTCTCGCAATGCAACTGCGAGTCGTGGGGCAAGTACGGCCCTCACTGCAAGCATGTGGTTGCCGTGGCACTGGTGTATCTCGCCCGTCTGCGCGCCAACGGCGCAGCTGCCAACGCGGCGGCGGCCCCGACCCCCGTAGAGCCGGCCGCTGATTCAGCGACCGGGGTGACTGCTGCGCTGGTGCCTGCTCCTGCGGCCACCGCGGAAAATGCCGCCTTGCCCGCGCTGGCCAAGCTCGAAAACTGGCTTGGCCTCTCAGCGCTGCCCGACGTCGAATTTCAATACCGGGTGACTCCCTCAGCCGCGGGAGGCCACGCGCGCCACTGGGTGATGGACGTGCGCCGCATCGACGCGCCCGCGCAGGGCCCGGTGCAAGTCAAACGCATGCTCTCGGCCGGCACACGCATTGCCCCAGCCGATGAGCGCGTCTTTTTGGAACTCGGCCGCTTCGAAGTTCGCTACGACAGCCGCATCGTTCTTTCTGACGAAGACTTAAGCAACCTGCTGCCCTTCATGAAGGCGCGACGGGTGGTCTACCGTGGCACCGCGATGCAGTTCGAAGAAGAGCCCGCGCGCCCGGTGATTCGCCTCGAGAACAAGCCCGACGGAGCCTATGCCCGGGTCGACTTGCAGCTGCCCGATGGCGGCGTGTTGTCGCTCAAAGAGGCCATTGTTCTTCCCGGTCGGCAGACCCATGTGCTCGTTGGACAGCGGCTCTTCACGCTCGAGCCTGACTTTCCTCCCCGCATGCTGCGCAAGTGGCTGCTCGAGCCGACGATGGTGTTTCCCAGCTCGCAAGTTGATCGCATTCTCTCGTTCTTCGCCGCGCACTTGCCTCGTTTTCGCATGGGGCTGAAAGCCGAAGGGCTCGAAGTCGAAGACGCGGTAGAACCGAAGCTGGTGCTCACGCTCGAAGGCACCGCTGACAAAGTCACCGCGCGTTTGGCTGCGAAATATGGCTCGTCAGTCACGGTCGCCGTTTCACCTACCGCGCAGCACTTAGGCTACGCCACGGGTGGCCCTTCAACCGAGCGCAAGCTCTATTTGCGCCACGAAGCCAAAGAGCGTGCCGCCGGCCAGCAACTGGTAGAGCAGGGCTTTCGTTTCGATGCCAACGCGCAAACGTACGTTGCGCAACAAGACGCGGCGCTCGAGTTCTGGTCGAAGGGCGTGAAATCGCTCCCGGCAGACTGGGAGACTTTCGCCGCCACGGCTCCCAAAGTTCGCGTGCGCGCGAAGATGAAGCCGCGGGTGCGGGTGAACATGAGCGGGGTGAATTGGTTCGAGCTCGAGGCTGACTTCGCGAGCGAAGACCAAACGGTCGACCTGGGCGCGGTGCGGTTGTGGCTCAATTCTGGCCGCCGTTACATTCCGCTCAAAGACGGCACCTTCGCCGAAGCTGACTTGACCGAGCTGAAGGCCGCCGCCGACCTGCTTGAAGAAGCAGGCGCGCTGCCCGGCAAGAAGACCACCAAGCTGCCGCTGTTTCACGCGCCGGCGCTCGACTTGCTTGGAGCGCTGGGCGAAGTCGAAATCGACGCCAAGGCGCGCCGCGCGCTGAACGAGCTCAAAGAGATTGACGGCATTCCGCCGGTGAAAGCGCCCGAAGGGTTGCAGGGCACGTTGCGCCATTACCAAGAAGCGGGTTTGGCGTGGCTGTGGTTTCTTCACAAGCACGGGCTGTCGGGTGTGCTCGCCGACGACATGGGTTTGGGCAAAACCATTCAGGCGATTTCATTGCTGCTGAAGACGCGGCAAGAAGAAGGGGCCAAGCCGGTGTTGGTGGTGGCGCCCACCAGCGTGCTGGTGAACTGGGAGCGCGAGCTCGAGCGTTTTGCTCCCGAGCTGACCCGCGTGGTGTGGCACGGCGCAGACCGCAAAGAAAACGCCGAAAAGCTGGGGCAAGTCGACGTGGTGTTGACTTCGTACGCATTGGTGCGCCGCGACCTCTCCGAGCTGAAAAAAGTCGAGTTCCGCGCGATTGTGTTGGACGAAGCGCAGAACATCAAAAACGCCGATTCGGCCACCGCGCAGGCCTGTAAGAGCTTGCCGTCAGACACGCGCCTGGCGCTCACCGGTACACCGCTCGAAAACCGCCTCACTGAGCTGTGGAGCTTGTTCGACTTTTTGATGCCCGGTTTCTTGGGCGATTCGGGCACGTTTCATGATCGTTTCGAGCACCCGATCATGGTGCAAGGCGACATGGGCGTGCGTGACCGTTTGAAGCGGCGCATTCACCCCTTCATTTTGCGGCGCTTGAAGACCGAAGTGGCGAAAGACTTGCCTCCGAAAACAGAGATGGTCACCTACTGCGAGATGGACGACGTGCAAGCGGCGCTCTATCGCGAGGTGCTCGAAGAGAGCCGGCGCAAGGTTTACGACACCATCGAGAAGGTGGGCTTCAACCGTTCACGCGTGTCGATTCTCACCGCGCTCATGCGCATGCGCCAAGTGTGCTGCGACCCCCGCTTGCTGAAGATGCCGGCGGGCACCGTCAATGCGCCTTCTGCCAAGTTAGAGCGCTTTGGCGAGCTGTGCGACGATCTCATCGCCGAAGGGCACCGCGCGCTGGTGTTCAGCCAATTCACCGAAATGCTCGAGCTGCTCAAGCAGCAGGCTGACGAGAAAAAGCTGAAGTACATGTACCTCGATGGCCGCACCAAAGACCGCATGGGCAAGGTTGATCAATTCAACGCGCCCGACGGCCCGCCGCTGTTTTTCATTAGTTTGAAAGCGGGTGGCACCGGCTTGAACCTCACCGCGGCTGATTACGTGATTCATTATGATCCCTGGTGGAACCCGGCGGTCGAAGATCAAGCCACCGACCGTACCCACCGCATTGGCCAGACGCGCGCGGTGTTCAGCTACAAGTTAATTACCAAGGGCACGGTGGAAGAGAAGATTCTCGCTCTGCAGCGACGCAAGCGGGAGCTCGCCGCGGGTCTGCTTGGCACCGACGAAGAAGTGGGCAAAATGCTCACTGAGTCTGACGTGGCCGAGCTGTTTCGGGCTGAATAGCCAGTGGGCGTCTACAAATCAGCGCCCTCGAGCGTGAAGTAGCTCGGCGCCAGGTTCTGCTGCGGCCGCACCTTGTCGAAGGCGAAGCTTTCTACCAACCCCGCCTTGTCGAACGACTCAATCAGCACCGGCAGGCCCCAGTACAAGTCGAAGCAAATGCGCATGTCGGGCGCGAAGAGCTTCGCTTCTACCGGAGCGCGCGTGCGCACACATAACCGCCCTTGCGCGTCAAAGCCGTCGATGTCGTTGTGGGCCCCTTTGAAATTCGCCACTGCCGCGAAGTCGTGAACCACATGGGCCACCGGCACGGCAAAACCCAAGTCAGTCGCCGGTCGGCTGCTTTGTTTGCGCATCACGTCTGAGTTCAGGTCCAGCCAGACGCCGCCGAACACGCCAAAAAAGCCGCGCTCCTTGATGCGAATCGCTTCGGGGCGAAGCGCCTTGTTGTAGAGCAACCGCCGCCCTTGCGCGGGCCCTTCACCGAACTCGCCGCGAATCGCCAGCGGCTCGGGGCGCACCGTGAGGTCGATGTCTTGCCGCTCGATGCCGCCTTGGCTCACGCGCTCGCTCTTTTGCATGCGCACCGAGTACGTGCCCAATTCGGTCAGCCCGCGCTGGCACATCGTCACCAAAGAAGGCGGCGGGGTGCCTTGAAAAAGGGTGCTCAGTTCAGCGCGAGACAGGTGCGCCAGCTCCGCCCGACGCTGGGGCGTGGGTAGCAACAGCAGCGCTCCGCCGGTGAGCGGAGGCTCGACAAGGGGCGCGGGAGGTTCATCGACAGGCCCCGCTCCGACCACCGCGCTGAGCAGCAAAGCTGCCAAACCCCGCATGCGCTTGATTCTAGTCGCACCGGCGATTGCGAGAGGCATTTGTTTGCTGAGACTGTAACCGTGCGCTGCCAACGAACGACAACATGTAAAGTCTGACACCTTTTCAGGTGGGCTGTTCTTATGTACGAGTACCTCATGAGTCACTCGCCAGAGCCACAGGTCAGCGGTTGGGGCAATTTGCCGGGGCCGGGGCGTGAGGTGCGTGCCGAAGACCTCACCCAAGTGTGGGACGCGCCGCTCTTTCGGGGGCTGGCGCGCAGCTATGGCGATTCGTCGTTGCCGCCCCCCAGCCGACCGGTGGTGGTTTCTACCGTGCTCGCCGACCGGGTGCTCAAGTTCGACGAGAGCACCGGTATTTTGCGCGCTGAATGTGGCCTGTCGCTGGCTGAATTGAACCGGGCCTTTTTGCCGCGCGGCTTTTTTACTCCGGTTACTCCGGGCACGCAGTTTGTCACTTTGGGCGGCATGGTGGCGGCCGACGTGCATGGCAAAAATCACCATGTCGAAGGGTGTTTTGGCCAACACGTGACGCGGCTCAAAATGCGTGTCGGTTCAGGCCAAGTGCTTGAATGCGGCCCCGACTTAGAGCCCGAGTTGTTTTGGGCGACGGTGGGCGGCATGGGGCTCACCGGCCACATTCTCGAAGTCGAATTTCAAATGGCGCGTATTCCCAGCCCGTGGATCTGGATGGAAAGCGAGCGCGTGCCCGACGTTGACACCTATGTGCGCAAGTTGAAAGAAGCCGCGCCCGAGTGGCCGATGACCGTGGGGTGGATCGATTGTTTGTCCACCGGCAAGAACATGGGCCGCGGCATTTTGATGAAGGGCCGTTGGGCACACCCGGCACAAGCGCCGCAGCATTTTCCCCGCCCGCTGCCGAACCTGGTGTTCCCCTTCACCGCGCCGCAATTTTTGCTCGGCCGGCAAACGGTGCAGGCATTCAACTTTGGCTATTACTGGAAGCACTTTCGAAAGAAGCACGAGCGCATTGTCGACCCGTTCAGCTTTTTCTACCCGCTCGATTTCGTGCGCGACTGGAACCGTGCGTACGGCCCGCGGGGCTTCACCCAGTACCAGTGCGTATTGCCCGAGAGCGCAGGCGAAGGCGCGGCGAGGCGTTTTTTAGAAGTACTTACCCGGCGCGGTGGCGCTTCGTTTCTGTGCGTCATCAAAGACTGCGGCCCCCAAGGCAAGGGGCTGCTCAGCTTTCCCATGAAGGGCATGTCGATTGCGCTCGACATCGCGGTGCGCGACAACACCCAGGCGCTGATTGACGACTTGAATGCCTTCGTCATCGCCGAAAAGGGCCGCATGTACTTGGCGAAAGACGCTTTCACCCGCAAAGAAGACTTCGAAAAAATGGAGCCGCGCTTGGCCGAGTTTCAACGCGTGCGCCAAAAGTGGGACCCCACGTTCAAGTTCAAGAGCGCGCAGTCGATTCGTTTGTTGGGAGACCCTCCATGAAGGCAGCCGTGTTGGGAGGAACGCGCGGCATGGGCCGGGCTTTGGCGCGGCGCATGGTCGAGCGGGGTGACTGGGTGACGGTGCTCGGCCGTGACGGCGAAGAGCTTTCGCGCAGCGTGGCTGACTTGAGCGCGCGGGCCACGCCAGGCACTCAGGTGCACTCGGCGGTGTGCGACTTAGAGAAGACAGCACAATTTGGCCCCGCGCTCGAAGCGGCGGACCACGCGATGGGCGGGTTAGACGTGGTGGTGGTGACGGCGGCGGTGTTCGCTACCCAAGACAAGCTCGAAGACGACGCCGCGCTGACGCAGAAGCTGCTCACCGTCGATTTCGCCAACACCATCGTGTTCTGCGAAGAGGCGCGCAAAAAGCTGCTCGGCAAAGGCAAAGGCACCTTGTGCGTGTTCTCGTCAGTCGCGGGTGACCGCGGCCGCAAGCCGGTGGTGTTGTACGGCGCGGCGAAGGCGGGGCTTTCGCATTACCTCGAAGGGTTGGACCACAAGTTTCGTCAGCAGGGCTTGAAGACAGTGTGTGTGAAACCTGGCTTCGTGCGCACGGGCATGACTGACGGGCTAAAGGCGCCTCCGTTCGCGGGTGAGCCCGACGAGGTCGCCGCGGTGGTGCTGCAAGCGATTGATGAGGGCACGCCCGTTGTCTACGTGCCGCCGATTTGGCGGCTGGTGATGACGGCGATAAAGGCGTTGCCGCGCTTCGCCATGCGCCGGGTTGGGTTTTAAGGTCTGCGCGCACGACGCGCCGCGTCACGCTTTGCCCCGAAGTTTCGTGGCGTTACCTCGACTTCACAAAATCGTTGGGCTACTTCTTCGGGCACGCTCGCACGAAGAGCGTGAAGGTGGCGATGGACGTCACCTTAAGTAACGAAGGAAGTCAGCAATATGGCCAGTGGTACTGTGAAGTGGTTCAACGATGCAAAGGGGTTCGGGTTCATTACGCAGGACAATGGCGGCCCGGACGTTTTCTGCCACCACACTGTGATTCAAACGGAAGGTTTTCGCACCTTGGCCGAAGGCCAGAAGGTGGAATTCGACGTGAAAAAGGGGCCGAAGGGCCTGCAAGCCGAGAACGTTCGCCCGGTTGCTTAAGTTCTAGCCTTTAGAACGTCGAACGAAGGGCACGGTTCAAAAGACCGTGCCTTTTTTCTTGGCCGGGCACATATCTTCACGGCATCAACAGCCACCCTTAAAGGAGAAAACCCATGGCATTGCGACTTGGCGACACGGTTCCTGATTTCAAGGCAGAGACCACCGAAGGTTCAATTTCGTTTCACCAATGGCTGGGCGACAAGTGGGGCGTGTTGTTTTCGCACCCCAAAGACTACACGCCGGTGTGCACCACCGAGCTGGGCCGGGTCGCCAACTTGAAGGGCGAATTCGACAAGCGCGGCGTCAAAGTCATTGGCCTCTCGGTTGATCCGCTCAACTCGCACGAGGGTTGGTCGAAAGACATTGCCGAGACCCAAGGTACAGCACCGAATTTTCCGCTCATTGCTGACCACGACAAAAAAGTCTCTGACCTGTACGACATGATTCACCCCAACGCGAACGACACCCTCACGGTTCGCAGCGTCTTTGTGATTGGCCCCGACAAAAAATTGAAGCTGTCGATGACGTACCCCGCGAGCACCGGGCGCAACTTCGACGAGTTGTTGCGTGTCATCGACTCGTTGCAGCTGACCGCCAAGCACAAGGTGGCCACCCCGGCCGATTGGAAGCAGGGCCAAGACGTGATTATCGCCGGCTCGGTCAGCGACGACGACGCGAAGAAGCTCTTTCCCCAGGGGTGGAAGACGGTGAAGCCGTACCTGCGTACGTTGCCGCAGCCTAAATAGACGGCTTGGGAGCGGGCGGAGGCGTCTTCGTGGTGGGCACGCCCGCGTACCGCTCCAACACGGCAAGGCGCGCCAACACTTGCTCGTAGAGCGCGTCGACCTTCACGTGCAGCTGCGTTACTTCGAGGCCAGCGCGAATGTTGGCCTCGTATTCAGCATCAGACCGAATGCGCTCTTTCGCCGCTTGTCGGCTCTGGCTAATCAACACCATGCACGAGAGAAAAATCGCCTCGAGCGAAACGACCATCGTCAAGAGCCCAAAGGGAAAAGGGTCGAACTGCTCGATGCCGTTCACCCACCCGACGTTGACGGCGATCCACGCCGCGAACCAAATCGCGTGTACCAACAAGAACTTGAACGTGCCTGAAAACGCCGCTGCCCAGTCGGCGAGCCGCATAATCGGCGTCGCTTTTTCTTCGACGATTTCGTTGGGGCTGGCCGGCACTCTCGCTCCCAAAAGCTTGTCAGCCTCACGCAACCGCTTGCCGATAATGGCCAGTACGTCCATCGCGGCGTCGGGGTTGCGGCGAAACAGCAGCTGCAAGTCACCCCGGTCGACTGCCAGCACCCGCGTCTTTTCAATCGCCTGAGCGCTGGCGCTGCGCGGGTCGCCGTCGAGCAGTGAAAGCTCTCCGAAGAAGTCACCCATTTTCGCCGTCTCAAAGACGATGCGCGAGCCAGTGGTGTCTTCGACGAAAATCTGCACTTGCCCCGCGGCGACGATGAACACTGCGCCACCCGGGTCTCCGCGCTTGAAAATGATTTGGCCGGCCTGAAATTCGACTTCTTCGAGCTGGCTGGCGAGCGAATTGCGTTCGTCCTCGTCGAGTCGCTCGAAGAGGGGAACATTGCTGAGAAGTGCGGAGTCAGCGGCCATGCGTCGAAAAAGGTGACACGTGGCCTAGCACAAAGCGAAACGGGCTTCTTAGGCTTGCGCGAATTGTTTTTCGACCAGCCGCCGGTAAATGCCTTCTTCGGCCACCAGCGCCGAGTGAGTGCCCATTTGCGCCACGCCTCCTGCGTCGAGCACCACCACCCGGTCGGCGCCTTTCACCGTCGACAGCCGGTGGGCGATGACCAAGGTGGTGCGGCCTTTCATCAGTCGCTCCAAAGCCTCGCGCACCAAGTGCTCGCTTTCGGCGTCTAAGGCGCTGGTCGCTTCGTCGAGAATCAACAGCCGCGGGTTCTTCAAAATCGCCCGCGCAATCGCCACGCGTTGCTTCTGCCCACCCGACAGCTGAATGCCGCGCTCACCGACCAGCGTTTTGTACCCTTCGGGAAAAGCGCTGATGAACGAATGGGCGTTGGCCAGCTTGGCGGCGTTTTCGACTTCGGCCTGCGTGGCCTCGGGCCGGCCGTAAAGAATGTTCTCGGCGATGCTGGTAGAAAAAAGCAGCGGCTCTTGCGCCACCACGCCGATTTGCCGGCGCAGCCAGTTGGGGTCTAACGAGGCGAGCGGTTTGCCGTCGAGCGACACGTGGCCCTGGCTGGGATCATAGAGCCGGTAAAGCAGCGAAGCGATGGTTGATTTACCGCCGCCCGAAGGCCCCACCAACGCCACCACTTCGCCGGGCGCCAACGTGAGGTTGAAGTCGCGCAACACCGGCACCTCGGGCCGGGTGGGGTAGGCAAAATCAACGTGCTGCCATTCGACCCAGCCGTCAACCCGCTCGGGCATGGTTCCTCCCTTCGAGGGCATCGCCGGTTTGCGCTCGAGCAATTCGAAAACCCGCTCTGCCGCTCCGCCCACGCGGTTGAAGTCGACCCACAATTCAGACAGGGCCCCCAGCGAAAAGGCCACTTGCATGGTGTTCATCAAGAACTGAATCAGGTCGCCTTGCGAGAGCTGACCTTCAATCACCATGCGGCCGCCGAACCAAAACACCACCACCGCCGCGACGTACCCCGCGGTCGATGCGGCTCCCATGAACGTGGCGCTGGCCCGAATGCGCTTTTTGCTCACCGCCAACGCTTCTGAAATTGCCTTGCCGAAACGCACTTTCTCGCGTTCTTCGCCCGCGAACGAGCGCACGGTGCGAATGCCCGAAATCGACTCTTCGGCCACCTCGTTCGACTTGGCGAGCGCGTCTTGCGCGTCGCGCGCCATTTTGCGCACCTTGCGGCCATAAGCGAACGCTCCAATGGCCACCGGAGGCGCCACCGACAGCATCATCAGCGTCAGCTTGGGAGACGTAATGAAAAGCACCGCCAAGCCGCCGAGCACCGTCACCAAGCTGCGCAGCCCGAATGAAATGTTCGACGACACGCCGCCTTCGACGGTTGAACAGTCTGACGACAGGCGGCTGGTCAAGTCGCCCGTTTTTTGGCCGTCGAAGAACCCCACCTCTTGCGCCATCAGTTGCTCGAAGAGTTGGTTGCGCAAACGGGCCACCGCGCGCTGCCCGGCGTTGGCAAAGAGAATGAAGCGGGCGGCAATCGCCACGCCTTGCACTAAGAAGACACCCAACATCACCAAGGCGGCGTGGTTTATCTTCTCGAGGTCGTGCTTACCCAGCGCCTCGTCGACAATGTACGCCACACCCTGGGGGTAGGCGAGGCTGGCCGCTGACCCGATGAGCAAAAAGAACGTGCCGACACCCAAGGGCAGTGCTTCGGGTCGAGCCAGCTGGAGCAACCGCCGCAAAGTGACGGTTTTGGCAATCTTCGGTGTGTCGAGGTTTTTCTGCTTTTCTGGCGCGCTCACGTGAGGGTTCTTTTCTAACCCAAGCGCGGTTATTTCGCTTCGCCCGTTCGGGGAGCGAGCCAGGTGGAGACGTGTTTATCAGCCCGACGGTAAATGGGCTCTAGCAGCAGCACCAGCCCATAGGTGCAGGCCACCAGCACCGCCGTGAGCAGCCAATATTTCGGCCAATCGCACTTGCCGCCCCACCAAGCGTTGAACGAAAAGCCCAAGCCGAAGAGTTGGTAATAGAGCAGCGCCTCGTGAAAAAAGTACGCGGCCATCGACGACGTGCCGAACACGGTGATGAAGCGAAACACGGGGTTCTGGGTCCACCGCGGTTGCTTGTTTTCGAAATAGAGAAACACCAACACGACGCCGATGACCAGCGTCCACCGTTGCGCGGCGTTGGCGGGGTTGGTGACCCAGAAGTTGTGCGGTGGGTAGAGCGCCTGCAGCGGTTTGGACAGAAACCAAAGCGCCGCTCCAACCGTCGCAAGGCCGAGCAGCCAGCGCACCAGGCCTTTCACGCCACACATCGCACCCGTCGCGCCGGCGGAGGCACCCAAATAGACATAGCCCGCCCAGGGCAAGAGCGGAAAAACGGCGCCTTTCGTGCCGTTCAAAAAATAGGCGGCCACGCCGTCGGTTTTTTCGAAAAAAGGAGAGATGCCAAACACCACCGCGGCGAGCACCAATGTCACCCAGCGCAAAACCTGAGGCCGTGGTGCGAGCAACGACAGCAGCGGGAGTGCAATCAGCAGCGAGAAACCAATGCAGTGCAAAATGTCGAGACGAATGAGCCAAATCGGTTCGCGAAAAATCGGGAACCACATCCAATTCACCAGTGTGGCGACGAGCAGCACCTCGACAATGCGGCGGAGGGTTTTCTTCAAGCGCAGCCCGCGCGTGCCGGCATGTGCGCCGCGCACTTGCACCAGCGCCAGCGAAAAACCGGCGGCGAAAATGAAGGCCGGCGCCACCAACCCATCGATTCGAATCAACCAGCGAAAAAAAGGTGTCGGCGCGTACTCGGCCTTGAGCAGCACCATGGCGTGGCACTGAATCATAAACAGCACCGCGAGGCCGCGTAACCAGTCGAAGGCGACGATGCGCTGGTTGGGAGCGGGACTCGTCATGCGCTACTTGGCGAGGTTGTAGCTGACTGAATATTCCCTGGGCGGCGTGCCGGGAATGTGCAGGGTGGTGGATCCCTCCAGGCGGTTGGGGTTCGCGACCGTCACATTGATGATCAAGCTGTCGCTCGGCGCGGCGCCGGTCACAGCCTTCGTCTCACTGCTCGGTTGCACTGGCTGGCAGCCACTGCCTGTCACCAAGTCGCTCGCAGTCTGGGTGACCTCACCCGACGTCATGCCCGACGGCACGCCGATCGCCAGCAACGTGCCGCCCATGCCATTGGGAGAAATAAACACCGAAGCCCCCGTCATGAAGGTGCCAGTGACAAGCTCGGTGCTGTCTTGCACCACGTTGTGCGTGCAAGCGCCTTGCACGGAGTGCTCTTCAGTGTGCCTGTCGGTGGTCTGCGAGTACGTGGCGCTCGCGCTTTCCACCGCGGGCACGTCGTGGTCACCGGGCTTCACTTTGATCTGACCGTTTCCACTCACGGTGATTTGGGTGCGGCTCTGCGCGTCCATCGTGGTTTGGGTGCCGTTGACCTGCCAGCTCACGGTGCCTTCCCACCCAGCAGCGCCCACCCACACATTGCAAACCGCCAGGTTTTTGCTGCCGTTGGCGCCGTTGAAGTCGACGCTCACCGCCACTGGGTTGTTTAAAGGCGCGACGGCGGGAGCCGTGTAGGTCGCTTTGATGCCACGGTTCTGCACCGTGCCGTCTCCCAGCGAGCCACCCTTGTTGCCGTTTACCGTCCAACTGTTGACCTGCACCAGCGGCGGCAGCTCAGGGTCAGTGTCGCAGCGTGAAGTCAAAGTGGCGAGGGTGTCGGCATTGGGGTCGGGATCGACCGCGTCTGTCGCTTCACAATATTTGAGGGCGAGCTCGAGCGATTGCAACGGAGCCACGCGCGCCTCGAACGGAACCAGCTGCCAGCCGAGCACGCGCGTCACGTCAGTGAAGTGCGTTGTTTCTTGGGTGAGGGTGCTCTGCACGTCATCGCGGGTATTCGTCTTCCACCTGCGCCAACGCCCGTCGGCACCTTGGTACGCGACTGCGAGCGCTTCTTTCGCGCTGCCCTTCAAATCATCGGCGGTGAATTTGAAGGTCATTTTTACCGGCTGCGAAAACTTCGCGCCGTCGGGAGTGAGCCGGTACGAAGTGCCGCGCCCGAGTGGAGCGGTATTGGTGATGGGCTCAATGCCGATTTCTGTATCGCTGCCCAAAGCTCCCGCTGGAAAGTCGAGCGTCATCGCACCGTCGCCCGAGGCGAGTGTGCCTCCTGCGGTGCCGATGGTTTTCTTCACCGCGGTACCTGTCGACACGCCTTTGTCTGAAGGAGCGGGCAGCGTCTTCGCGCCACTGCACGCGGTTAAAAACACGAAGGTCAGGTACAGGGCGAGTCGCATCGGCGGCTCCTTCTAAACGGGTGCGGGCGACCTTATAGCGCTTGAATTGGTAACGCGTTGAGTGCCGTTTTAAGCGCGCCTTGGCCGCGAGAATGGCCGGCAGTGTGCGTTGCGCTTCGCAATGCTATAGGCGTCGCGTTGAACAAGCGCTTCGGGACGCGCTGGACCGCAAAGGACAAAGAGGCATGCGCAGCGAGCTCTGGCGGGTGATTTCTCTGGCCCTGATGGGCTGCGCCAACGCACCGAGCACCACAGATGCCGGGTTGTCAGTCGACGAGGACGCAGGCAACCCCTCGCGTGACGCGGGGCCTTCTCAGCGCTTGGTGACCGCAGCGTGCGTGCAGAAGGGTGAACCTGTCTACGAACCTTGGAGCAATAACATCCCCTCAGTTCCGCTCTGTGAGAACCCTAAGCGAATCAGCTTTCCCCTCGTTGCTACCCTGGTCGATCTCAGCGACCACCAAGCGGGTGATCCCGGTACGTGCGAGCCGTTCGCGAAAAACTTCAAGCCACTCATTCTCGAGAAGATCACGTTTCCATTTCTATTGCGAACGCCGGCTTTGTCTGGGGTTGATCAGGCGTGTGTCGCGCTCTGCGACGTGGGCTCGCGACCGACGGCGTTCGGTATCGCGCTCGAAATGACCGGTCTGCACGACGCCTTTCGAAACGGTTTGTTAACGGTGAGAGTGCCCGCGCCCTGGTACTTCGTGGTCGGTGATGAGCATTCTCCGATTCCGTGCATAAGCGGACAGCCGTCGATCTTGGAATTCGGCAAGCCACTCGCCTGCGCTACGGTCGGAGCGCCTTATCTCGGCATTGCCACCGAAGACCCGCAGGCGCCATCTGTGGACATTCTGGTCGACTGGGTTCCGTGGGAAGCTATTCGCCAGGTGTCTCCGTGCTGTCCCTACACCTGTTCGCTCTAAGGCCCGGGCCGTGCTTGGTGAAAGCCCACCTTCCACTTCGCCCGAGATGCGCTATGAAAGAAACCCATGGGCCTCATGTACTCTCCGCAGCGTCACCCGTTGGTTCAACCCGAGCAGCCGGCTGGTCGCACCGATATGGACTACCACGTGAAAGAATGGAGCTCTGGCTCGCAAGGCGGAGGCCATGTTCCCGACGATTTCGAGTGGAACAGCAACCCCAAGCAGTACCAAGAAGAGAACGGCTCGAGCTCTTTGTCCACGGCGCCCAAGGCCCCGCTTACTGAGCCGACGAAGCCGTAGTCAGCTGCTCCATTTGCGCGACGAAGAGCTTGCCTGAAACCGACGCCAGCAGCGCCGAGCCGGCTTGGGCCAGTGAGCTCAAAGACGTGCTTGGCGGCAAGCCGACGTTCATCGTTTTCCACGTCGAGCCGCCGTTGTCGCTGCTGCGCATGTCGGCCGCGGTGGCTGCCACCAACTGCATGTTGCCCAACGTGGCGAAGCTCACCACTTTCGCATTCATACTCAACGGGTGAAATGTGCCACCGTAGTTGTCAGAGCGCAGCGTGCCGTCAGCGGCCGTCTCGGCCAGCACGAAAGCGCCTTGCGCCACCAAAGCGGTGACCTCGCCGTCAACCAACCCTTGGTTCCAACTCGCGCCGCTGTCGTCGGAGTGCATTAACACCCCCGCGTTGCTCACCGCGAAAAGCCGCGCCGCTGCCAAAGATGCCACCAAACGTCGTACCGGCTGTGAGAAGAGAGCTGTGCCCGCCACGCTGCGCCTCGACCAGGTGGCGCCCCTATCAGCCGAGGCGAAGAGGCCTTGCGTGGTCGCCCACAACCATTCACTGCCACGCTTCACCACGAAAGAACCGGCGTAGTTGGGGGCCGACATTTTTTTCCACGTTTCGTCGCCGAGTGAAAATTGAAAAAGGCCGCCCTGGCCTGCGCTGTCGGCCGCGGTGACGATGAGCGAAAAGTCCAACCGGGTAATGAAGGTGGGGCGCTCTTGCCCGGTGACCGGCAAGGCCACCGCTTCCCATGCTTCGGCGCCACTGGGCAGGCGAAACAAATTGGTTTTTCCAACGGTGTCTTTCACCAATGCGTAGAGCGCGCCGTCGAGCGACGCGGCGCTGACGATGAATGGCGGTGACGGCAGGCCCGCAGACACATCGCGAAATTGGTTGAGCTTGATTTCACGCGCCGGGCCGCCAGGGCTTTCGGTCGACGTGAGGTCTTTGGGCAGCCACTGGGCTTCTCCGACACAGCCGGTGGCGAGGGCGAAAAACGAGAGCGTCATCAGCGCGCGCATAGTGTTGGGGTTATCGCACCTGCACCTTCACCGGTTGCGTGCCTCAAGCGGGGAGCGCAGCGACGATAAAATCTAAGTATTTCGATAAGTTGCGAAGCGCTGCGAGGCCGATACCGTGGCCGCCTTCGAATGACGTGAAGTCGACGGTCAGCCCCTGGGCGGTGAGCAACGCTGACAGATGGGTAGCGGCGACGTACGGCAGAATCGGGTCTTGGGTGCCGTGTGATTGAAAGACGTGCAGCCCGGCGCGCGACTTGGCTTTGCGAGCCCAAGTGTCGCGGCTCATCAAGGTGCCCGAGAGAATCGCCAGCCCCAGCGGCGCTTCTTCGAGCCGCAAGGTGACGTCAGTGGTGAGCATGGCGCCCTGTGAAAAGCCGCCCAGAATCACCCGCGAATAAGGCAGCTGGGTTTGGCGCGTCACCTCGTCGAGCAGCTTGAGCAAAAGCTGTCGCGCATGGGGCAGCCCTTCGGGCTCGCTCGTCTCGAGTTCTTCGATGGCTGCGGCGTCAGCGGTGCGCTGCAATTGCACAATGCGCTCCATGTCGAGGTGCCACCAAGCGCGGGCGTTGCCATCCATGCCCATGTCGGCCAGCGAGAGCGGCGCTTGGGGAAAAATGAATCGCACCTGCGACAGCGACGGCTTCAAAGTGAGCAGCTCACCGTGCAGGCCGACCAAGTCGTTACCGGGTGCGCCGTAACCGTGGCACAGCACCACCACCGCGCGGCAGGGCAGGTGGGGGTCGGCTTCGGGCAAGACGGTGCACTGCAGAGAACCCAAGGTGGTGTGCATGCGGCAGTGCCTAACCCAAAACGTCGAAAAGGAAAGGTGCTTGACCGCACCGTCGGGTTGTATTCGCTTTGGCCCGTGGCATTCGTTCTGCGGGTCAAAGGCGATGACGGCGAAGAGTCTCGCTTCGAATTTGACGGGGTCGAAGCGCGGCTGGGGCGCACTGCCGACAACGACATCGTGGTGAAAGACACCCAAGCGTCGCGTAACCACGCCCGCGTTTACGAGCGCAACGGCAGTTGTTTCTTAGAAGACTTGCAGAGCGCCAACGGTACCCGGCACAACGGCGTGGCGCTGACCGGGCCAATGCCGCTCAAGTCGGGTGACGAGCTGTCGATTGGCGTGGTGACCTTTGTTTTCGAGCAGAAAGTAGAGCCTGCGCCCCAGCGCGAAGCGGTGCCTGAAGGGCACACCTCGACCGAGGTGCCTCCTCAGGGAGTAGACGTGTCGGCGGTGCAGCACACCCACCTCACGGGTCCTCCCGAGCCGTCGGTCATGGTGGCGCCCGAGATGAAAGTGGGCGAGCCCTTTGCCACCAAGGCCGAGCGCGCCTCGAAAGACAACTTCGTTCCCTCGCAGTCGGCCGAAACACCCAGACGCCCGCTGCCCATGAAGCAGCTGCCCGACGGCACTGCCGCCGCGCCGCAGCCTGTCAGCGGAGTGTCGGTGCCTTCGGCGGGGGCGTTGACCCGCTTCGAGCGTCTTTCGCCCAAGGTACGCTTCGCTTTTGGCTCGCTGCTCACGCTTCTGGTGATTGCCGTCATCGTCGCTGGTGCGCTCTTCGCGACGCGGGGTGAGGGGCCTAAACCGAAGAATGAAGAGCCGTCGACGCTCGAGCCCATGGGCAAGGCGCTGAGCCAAAGCTTTGGTTGGGGGCCGAATGTGCGTTGGCCACGGGTCGATTCGAAGTTGTTTCGTTTCACGCTCAATAACGCAGGCCCCATGGTGGCAGTGCTGCACTTGCAGGCGCGCGATCTGGCAAGCGACGAAGTCAGTGTCAGCCTCAATGGCGCGGCACAAGGTTGGTTGCCGCCCGACACTGCCGACGTGGCCACCCGCGAGATAGAAATGGTGCTGTCGGCCCGTGAAATGAAAGCGCGTGAGCCAAACCAACTCATTTTCGACAACGTAAAGAACCCTCCCGGCACCGACACCTGGCGCATTTGGAACGTGTGGCTCGAAGTGATTGACATACCCAAGCTCTCGGCCGAGCAGCTGACTGAAGAGGCCGAAGCTGACATGCGCCGGGGCGCCGACGCGTACGAGCTGAAAGATGTCGCGGTAGGCAACCTCTTCAAAGCCTGGGTCAACTACCGGCATGCGTGGTTGAAGCTCGAATCACTCGAGCCCCGGCCGGCCGACCCGTACGAGGCCGCGCGCGCGCGCTTGAACGAACTGCGCCCGCTGCTCGACGGGGCATGCAACGCCTTGGTGTCGAAGGTGCAAAGCCAGTTGGCCAGCACCGACCCCCAAAGTGCGCGGGCTACGGTCGAAGAAATGGCGCTGCGTTTTCCCGCCCGTGAGCACCGTTGCTACGACATCGCGCTGCAATACCAACAAGACTTGAACGGGTTGTGAGCTACGCTTTGCGCCCACATGACTTTTGAACCTGTCGCGCCGCAGAAAAAAACGTCTGTCTGGGTGTACGTGGGCATTGGTTGCGCGGGAGTGATGCTCCTGGGGTGCTTGGTGTTCAGCGCCATCACCTATTACGCGGCGAAGAAAGTGCAGGGGTTCGCAAAAAATTTAGACCCCGCGCAGCGTGACGCCAACGCCGCAGCGATGTTGGGCAGCGTGCCGCCGGGTTACTACACCTATGTCTCGATGGACGTGCTCTTCGCGAGCATCGCTGTCTTCGGCGACAAACCTCCGCTGGCCGACGGAGGTGAACCTGACTTCGCGCGTGGCTTCGCTTACTACCGCATTTTCGAGAACGACGAATGCCGCCGGGTGAAAGATGCCTTTCGCGATGGCGGTACTTCTGACGAGGTGTTTCAGCACTGCCAAGTGGGAGTGAACCCCGGCGAAGTGTTGGTGCGTGGGGTCATCGACAACGGTGGCCGCAAGGTTCTGTACATGGGGCAAATGGGCGATATGCGCACCCAGCAAGTCAACAGCTCGGGCATGCAGTCGGTGCTTTTTTTCGAATGCCCGCAAGACGCCAAAGTGCGTGTCGGTATTTGGTTTGAGAAGTACGATGGCCCTGCCCTCACGGTTGAAACGATTCCCGCTGGTTCGGTGCTCGACAAGAAGGCGTTGGAAGACTTCCTCAAGCCCTTAAACCCCTGTGGTCGCTAATGGTCTCTCTGCTCCTCGTGGTGGCCTTCGCGCAGCTCGACGGAGGCATGGCCGATGGTCCGCCTCCTGTACCCGCCCTTGATGCGCCGAGTGACGCTCCCGCGGTGGTAGCTGAAAGCGTCGCCCCCACCGAAGGTTTCGTCAAAGGCGAGCTCTCGGTTTATTTGGGCTCTGACCGGTTGACGGTGAAGCACAACCGCATCGGCGTTTCGGCCGGTATCGATCGCTTCGGCCCCGCTTACTATCTGCTCGTCGAGCCTCAGGTCGATTTGCGCTTTCTCGATTCGAAGTTGGGCATCGGCATCGGCGTGCCGCTGCGCTTCGAGCTTTTCAGCTTTGCCGACAGCGGCAATGGCAGCGCGGTGTTGAGCAAAAACTTGGGGCGTTTTCGCGTCGAAGACTATGCGCTCACCCGGCCTCAGAATTACTCACGCATTTTGAAATACATTACGTACGGGCGAAAAGAAGACCACCTCTTCATCAACGTAGGTCAGCGCTACGCGTCGTCGATTGGCCATGGCACGCTGATGCGAAGGTACGCGCCCAACATCGACATCGACAATGTGCGCGTCTCGGCCGAAGTCGACGCCTACAATGACTATGCCGGCTTCGAGATTTTCACCAATGACATCGTCGAGGCGAACGTCATTGGCGGCATCGCGTTTTTAAAGCCGTTCTCGTTTTTCAAACCCGATAACGTGTTGTTGAAAACGTTCTCGGTGGGGGTGAGCGCGGCCACTGACTGGAAAGCGCCGCTCGCGTTGAGCACTGACCCGCTGACGGGTGTGCGCCTGCTCGACGAGAACAACCGTTTGCGTGCCAGCACCAAGCCAGTGGTGCTCTTCGGCATCGACGCTGAGGTGAAAGTGGTGAAGACCGAGAATGTCGACGTGAAGCCTTACGTTGACTACTCGCTGCTCGCTGGGGGCAATGCAGGCCTTACCTTCGGCGCGTTGGGCCGCTTCAACGTGGGTACCGAAATCGTCAATGCTTTTCGCGTGGTGGCTGAATTGCGCGTGTTGGGCGACAAGTACCAGACTGGCTACTTCGACACGTTTTACGAAGTCGACCGTTTCATGGCGCGCGAGTTGGGCCGCAACGCGCTGGGTTTTTTAGACTACGCCACCAAACAGCAAGACGTGCTCTCAGGCCGCTTGGGCCAGCGAGTGGGTTACTATTTCGAAGGCTCCTGGGGCATTCGCAACCGCATCGCCTTTACCCTCTCGGTGGAAGGTGCGAGCAATTCGGCCGAGAAAAATTTCGTGGCGCACCTCGAAATTCCCGCGCTCGATTTTCTGCAGATTTTCGGCTCGTACTACAAGCGCGCGTTCGTCGATGTCTCAGAATTCGGCAAGCTCGACGAGAAAGCGATTTTGTTCGCCGGCGCGAGGCTGCGCACGTTTCCCTTCTTGTTCATCAACGGCCGTGTTTACAAAACGTTTCGCGTGAATACCGACGTGCAGCGTTACGACAACCAATTTGGTTTCTTGGTCGACTTGGAACTCGGTTGGGAATTCGGCGCTCCCAAGCCGCAAGCGCCCGCGCCCGAAGAAAGCCCTCCGCCGCAGCCCTAAGTGCTCGATGCCGAGAAAGCGCCCAGCACCGGTAACCGACCGAAGTGGCCCAGGTAGTCGGCAGGGGTGTTGATGTTTTCGGTGACGGCCTTGTCTTTTACCGGCACCGCACGGGCATTGAGCGCGGTGAGCGCCTCGTCGAGCCGGTGCCAATGGCCGTGCAAGAGGCTTTTGGCTGCTTCGCGTGACAGACCCACCGGGTGGCCGGGTTCTTGGTTCACCGTGGGGTAGACGGCGGGGGCTTTTTTAAGCGCGGTTTGCAGCGCACGCACGGTGGTGAGCTTGAGGTGCGGCACGTCGACGGGGTGCAGCCACGCTTCTTGGGCGCCCAGCGTAATGACATGGAGCAGGCCCTGGTGAATCGACGACCACTGGCCCTGGGCCCAGTCGGGGTTTTCAATGAACGTGAGCTTGGGGTGTGCCGCGCGAATTTCGGCGGCATGCGCGCCCACCACCGTCGCCACTTTGAGCCCGGCTTGGGCGAAGGTATTCGTCAGGCGCTGCAGAAACGTGACGCCCTTTTCATCGGCGAGCAAGGCCTTGGGGTGGCCCATGCGCTCGCTGGCGCCCGCAGCAAGCAGCAAAGCCCACTTCATGGCCTGCCTTGAAGTGTTAGAGCCCATCACCTACGGGGTGCTATCACGCGTGGTGCAACGACTTGTCTTCAAAAGTGCTGACTTCAAAGCGCTGGCGCGGGCCATGGGGGTGACGCGCGTGGCTCGGGTGACGGGGTTAGACCGTACCGGCATTGAAGTGGCCTGCGCGGTGCGACCGCGGGGGCATATTTTGCAGGTGACCAACGGCAAGGGGCGCGACTGGGCCACCGCGCAGGCTTCAGCGCTCTTCGAAGCCGCCGAGCTGTGGGCGGCAGAAAACCCTCCTTCTTTTTCAAATAACTGGGCTTCAGCCCAAGAATTGGAAGACCAGGTCGACGTGTGGACCCCGCTAGACTTGGGTGCCGAAGCCGGGCCGTTGTGGAGCCCGTCACTGCGGCTTTTGTGGTTGTCGGCTGAACGGCAAGACGCCGCGGGTGAAGTGTGGGTACCCGCGCCGGCGGTGTATTGCCCGGGCGACGAAAGCGCGCAGCTGGGGCCTTCGCTGCTGCGGTGGACCTCGAACGGTTTGGCCGCCGGCGTTGAGCGCCAGCGGGCCATTGCCCACGCGGTGGCCGAAGTCATGGAGCGTGAAGCGCTGTGCCGAATGCTCCCGCACGGGTGGACTGCGCAGGCCACGCGACGGTTGGAGCGTCGGGTTGACGCCCGCGAGTGGGAAGCGCGCGGCTTCGACGTGTGTGTGCTCGACGTGACGCCGCGTGGCTGGTTGTGGCCGGTCGCGGCGGCGTTGTTGCGTGAGAAAGAAGGGCGAACGTTGGGGGCGACTGCCGGCTATGCGTGCCGCGCCCTTTGGGACGAAGCGGTCGAAGCGGCGCTGCTTGAGGCCGCGCAATCGCGCCTGACCGACATTCATGGCGCGCGCGAAGACGTGGCCTCGGCAGAGCGGGGCGTGGAGCTGCCGTTGAAAAAGCGCGCTTCGTTGCCGGAGCGGCCGCGCAGTCGCACCACAAGTTTGGAGGCGGCCATGGCCGTGCTCAACCGCCCAGTGGCAGTGGTTGATTTGCCGAGGCCGCGAGCAGGCGTGCACGTGGTGAGGGCGTGGGTGAAAGGGTTTCGTGTGTCGGAGCTTCTGGCATGAGCGGGGTGATTGCCTTCGTGGGGCCCAGCTTGGCGCGTGAAGCACGGCGGCGGTTTCGTGGCGTGCGTTTCGAGGCTCCGGCGAGGCAGGGCGACGTGTGGCGGGCGTTAGAGAGGGCTCCGCGGGCGCTGGCGATTGTCGATGGTGTGTTTGAGACCGAGCCTTCGGTGTGGCACCACGAAATTCGCGCGGCGCTGGCGTCGGGTGTCGCGGTGTTCGGCGCATCGAGCATGGGGGCGCTGCGCGCGGCTGAGCTGAGCGCTGAGGGTATGGTGGGGGTGGGCGAGGTTTACCAGGGCTACGTGAGCGGCCGGTGGTCCGACGACGACGCGGTGGCTTTGCTGCACGCACGCGCCGAGCACGACTTTCGCCCGCTGACGGTGCCTTGGGTGACGTTAGAAGACGCCGTGTCGCAGGCGCGGCGCGCGAAAGTGGTGACAACGAGGCAGGCGCGTGCGCTGTTGGCGGTGGCCAAGGCGACTCATTTTCATGAGCGGCATTGGCCGGCGTTGTACCGGGCGGCGAAATGGCCTGTGAATGTGGCGACGGCATTCGAGCGTTGGAAACGGGTCCACTGCGAAGACATCAAAGCGCGCGATGCGCGGGCCTGTCTTGACGCGGCAGTGGCTTTTGCACGAAGTGGCGCGGTGTCGATGGCGCCTCGGGTTACCGCATTTTCGTCGCGGGTGCGTGAGGCCCGGTTGGTTGCGGTCAATGGCGCGAAGCTGTTGGCGAAGGCCGGCACGCCAAGTGGCGCCGACGAAACCAAAGCCGGTTTGCGTACCCTGCTGTTGGCGGGGTGGGCGCGGAGCATGGGCGTTCAGTCGCCTGCAGAGGCGACACGCGCTTGCGAGGCGGCGCTGCGAAAGACGGTGCCCGACGCCGCCGAAAGGGCGCGGTTGGCCGACATTTTCGCGCTCGAAGCGTGGGTGCTTAAGAACGCGCACCAAATGTGGGCAGACGGCCCACGTCAACTTGAAGGGTTGGCGCTCGAGCAGGTTCGCCAGGCTGCGTTCGCCAAAGGGCGTCGCGCCCGTTGAGCGTGGTACTTTGCGCCTAAGGTGAGAATCGTCAGCTACAACGTGCGCTACTTCGCCCACGGGCTGAAGGGGCTGGCCAGTACAGGGAGCATGAAGCGCCGCATCTCTGATGCGCTGCACGCCGTGCGGCCATTGCCTGACGTGATTTGCCTGCAAGAAATCGAGGCACGGTCGATTCGCTCGGGAGTCGCATACCGCGACCACAACGGAGACAACCAGCTGCAGGCGTTTTTGCGGTACTTGGCCGAGTCATTTACCCGTGAGGGCGAGGCGATGCCCTACGACTCGTATTATTTTCCGGCGCATACCTACCGGGTGGGCAAAGTGCGCATTTATACGACGGGCCTGGCGGTGTTGGTGCATCGCGAGACCTTGCGAGTCATTGATGACAATCAAAAGGCTCCACATTCAATTACGCACTACGGCGCCGAATGGTTGAAACCGGCGAAGCAAACGCGCATTTGCGCTCACCTGCATGTTGAAGACGGGCGCGGTAAGCGCTTTCACGTCTTCAACACGCACTTGAGCCTGCCTTCTGTTTTTGCGCGGGAATTTTGGCGTGAAGAGCGCCGCATGGGGCACGGCCGCAATCAGATTTCAGAGGCCGAAGCGCTGGTGCGCTACGTCGACGAGCGGGCGCGCGGCGAGCCTTTCATTTTGGGTGGAGACTTCAATTCAGGGCCGGCATCGCCGGTCTATCGGTTTCTCACCGAGAAGGCGCGGCTGGTGGGGGCACAAGAGGCGCTCGCACATTTAGACTTGAGCAACCCCGAGCATTTCTGCACCGCGGGTTTTCTCAACCTGCGCATGCATTTGGACCACCTGTTTGGCGTCAAGGTGCGCTGGGTCGATTTAGAAGAGACACGCGCATTCGGTGACCCGAAGAGTCGCTTTTTTGGGCTGTCTGATCACGCGCCGCTGATCGCCCGCTTCGAGCTGGAGTAGCCAGCGGGAGCCAGTCGGTGTCAGACTTTAGATGTTGTCGTTCGGCGTCTTAAGCAGGGGGCGGCGTGCTACGAATGGAAAAATGGAAAGTCTGGCACCGGGCTCGTTGCTCGCCCTCTCGGTGGGTGGCTTCGCCGCAGGAGCGGTGAACGCGGTGGCCGGAGGAGGCAGCTTCCTCACGCTTCCGCTGCTGGTCTTTTTCGGTGTACCCCCGCAAGCAGCCAATGCTACCAGCACGGCGGCGCTCTGGCCGGCTTCACTGTCGGCAGCCTGGGGGTACCGGTATCATTGGCCCCAAACAGTCGATACCCGCCCGCTCTTGCTGACCAGTTTAGCGGGAGGCGCCTTGGGTGCTTGGGTGCTGGTGCACACGCCGGCTCCGTTCTTCGTGAAGCTGCTGCCATTTCTTCTGCTCGTCGCCGCCCTGGTTTTCACTTTTTCATCACGCAGGCCGCAACCCAAAACCGTCTTTACCCACGGCCTGTGGTGGCTCGCCCAATTGCTCATCGCGGTCTACGGCGGTTACTTCGGCGGAGGCATGGGGCTGCTCATGCTCGCCACCATGGCCATGGCCGGCATGCCCGATATTCACCCGATGAACGCGCTCAAGTCGGTGCTCGCCGTGGCCATCAACGCCGCGGCCTTCATCGCGCTGCTTGGCTCGGGGCTGATTGAAGTGAAAGCGGCGCTCGTTCTCTCGTTGGCGGCAATCGGCGGAGGCTTCGTCGCCGCCCGCTTCGCCACCCGCCTGCCCCCACGCGCCGCACGCACACTGGTGCTCACCCTCGCCTGGAGCGTCACTGCCGCGTTCTTCGCAAAAACCTACGGCCCGTGGGGCTTTTAAGGGCTGACTACGCCGCCATGTTGCCGGCATAGAGGCCGTCGAGAAGCGCCTGGTACTTCTTCTCGACGACCTTGCGCTTGAGCTTGAGCGAAGGCGTCAAATCGCCGTCTTCTTGGGTGAAGTCTTTCGGCACGATGGCGAATTTTTTGATCGCCTCGAAGCTGGCAAGCCCCGAATTGAGTTGATCAAAAAACGGCTTAATCAGCTCATGCGTCTTGGGGTTCTGCACAATCTCTGAATAGCCGCCTGGCACGCCGTTTTGCTTCGCCCAAGCGGTAATCGCTTCAGGGTCTAACGCCACCAGCGCGCTACAAAAATTGCGGTTGTTGCCGTGCACCAAAATTTGGCTCACGTAGGGGCAGATCGCCTTGAACTTGCCTTCGCTCGCTTGTGGTGCCACGTACTTGCCGCCCGAGGTTTTGATCAGATCTTTCTTGCGGTCGGTGATGCGCAGCAAACCATCGGGCGTCACCTCGCCGATGTCGCCCGTGTATAACCAACCGCCTTTGATGGTCTCGGCGGTGACGTCGGGCAAGTTGTGGTACCCGCGCATGATGCCTCGGCCGCCAATCAAAATTTCTCCGTCTTCGGCGATTTTCAGTTTCACGCCCGGCATGGGGGGCCCCACCGTGCCGATTTTGAGCGAGTCGGGCCGGCCCACGAAGCTTGCCGCGCTCGATTCGGTGAGGCCGTAACCTTCGAGAATGAGCAACCCGCACCCGTAAAAAAATTCGGCCATTTCACGCGAGAGCGGAGCGCTGCCCGACACGAAGTAGCGCAGCCGGCCACCAAAGCGGTTCTTCAACTTCGAGTACACCAGCTTGTCAGCGACCTTCTCTTTCAGCGCGAGCATGCCGCCTGGCTGCTGCTTCTGCTGGCGCAGGGCGGTGCATTCCTTCGCCACGCCCATTGCCCACTGAAAAATTTTCCACTTCATGCCGCCACCCGCTTTCGCGCCGGCGATCACCTTGTTGTAGACCTTCTCGAAAATGCGCGGCACCGCGGCCACGAAGGTGGGGCGCACCACGGCCAGGTTCTCGACCAACTTGTCTACCCGGCCGTCAATCGCCGTTTTGAAGCCGATGCGCAGCTGCGCCACTTCCAGCACTTTGCCGAAAGAATGCGCGAGGGGCAGCCACAAATACTGCACGTCGTCGGGCAGCAAGAGCTTCATCTCGTCGATGCACTGCGCGGTGAACACCCAGCAGTCATGCGTGAGCTCGACACCCTTGGGCTGGCCGGTGGTACCCGAGGTGTAAATCAACGTCGCCAGCGCTTCGGGCTTCACGGCCTTGCCGATGTTTTCCCATTCAATGGTCGACGCGCCTTTGCCCATGTCGACCAGCTCGGCATAGCTGATGACCCAACCATCGTGGCCAGGCTTGCCATCGAAGGTAATCACTTTCTTCACGCCGGGAATTTTCGCCCGCACCGACGCCAGCTTTTCAATTTGCTCATCGTTTTCGGCGAATACGATCACCGTGCCTGAATCGTTGATGATGAAGGCGCAATCGTCGGCGGTGCTCGAAGGGTAAATCGTGGTGGTGGCGCCGCCCGCGCACAAAATGCCCATGTCGGCGACGACCCAGTCGTACCGGGTGCTGCACGCAATCGCCACGCGCTGCTCGTTCTGCAAGCCCAACGCCCGCAGGCCCATCGACACCGCGCGCACCTGTTCGCCGAACTGCTTCCAGCTGATGTGCTTCCAGCTTGAGCCGTCGGGAAATGTGTACGCTTCTTTGTCGGGCGTCGAAGCGATGCGGTGCAAGAGCAAGTCAGGAACCGAACGGTATTCTTGAGTCATGTTTTTTCCTTGCGGCCGACGGCAGTTCTCTCGCGTTTACAGGGTGCGTAAACACCCGCGCAACCTGATTTCGCTAAGTATTTTCTTACGCACTGGGTCGCTCACGTCGCACCTTGATCAGCCATTACATACCTGCTGAAACGGTCAGTACGGCTGGGGTTGACCAGTCGGTTCGCGTGGTTATTGTGATGAGCGTGACTGTTAAGTCAGGTGCGATACGAAGCCCGAAAAATGCAATGCCTTGGAGTGAGGCTTATTGGCCGCACGGTCCGACGATTGCACGCAACAAGAGTGAAATCTTTTCGTTGATAACTTCGTATCATTGGCAAGACAGCCGCCATGCTTGATGCCTTCATCATCGAAGAAATAAAGCGCCGGGAACGAGAGCGGCAGAAGCGAGAACGCGAACGCCCGCGGCTCGAGATTCCCCTGCCGCGTGATGATGACGAAGAAGAAGAGCGCAAAGAAGAGGAACGCCGCCGCAACCCCCCGCCCAAACGGGGTGTGGTGGTGGTGATTGAAAACACCTGATTTGCTGCTCGCATCGCGCTAGAGATTCACTCCCGCGATGTGGGAACACTTTCGCAACTTTTATGCCCGCCATACCCGCCGGCCGCTTCGCGTATGGTTCGACAGCGCGTACCGCCTGCCGCTGACCGGTGTTGAAGAGCGCACCGGCATTGATTCGCGTCGGGCTGAAGACGCGCTCCAGTTTTTGCTGCACAGCCGCGCGGTCGACGCCACAGCGTTGGGCCGCCCTCACGCAATCTCTTATGCCGAGCTGGGCTTGGTTCACTCGGCCGAGTACTTAGAATCGCTGTCGAACCCCCGTGTGCTGGCCGACATCTTCGCGGTCGACGTTTCAGACGTGGTGCCCGACGAGCTCATTCGCACTTACCGTTTGGGTTGTGGCGGCACGCTCGCCGCAGCACGTGACGCGCTTAAAGAAGCGCGCCCGAACTTGAACCTCTTTGGAGGGTTTCACCACGCCCGGCCTGACCGCGGTGTGGGCTTTTGCCCGCTCAACGACGTGGTGGTGGCGGTACGTGTGCTGCGCCGCGAAGGCTTAAAGGGCACGGTGGCGGTGCTCGATCTCGACGCACACCCTCCCGATGGTACCGCAGCGTGTCTGCGGCCCGAAGACAACGTGTGGGTGGGCTCGCTGTCGGGCGTCGACTGGGCCCCGCCGCGCTCAGTGCATGAAACGGTGTTACCCCAAGGTTGCGACGACAAGCGCTACCTGGCCGAGCTCGACACGCTGCTCGGAAAAATGCCCAAAGCGGCGCTCACCTTTGTACTCGCCGGTGGAGACGTGCTTGCCCATGACCGTTTGGGTGCCTTGGGCCTTACGCTCGAGGGTGCCCGTACGCGCGACTTGAACGTGCTCAAAGCGTTGGGCGGCCGACCCTCGGTGTGGCTACCCGCGGGTGGCTACGGTTCTAACGCGTGGAAAGCGTTGGCTGGCACGGGTTTGGCTCTGGCGCTTGGTTCTGAAGCGCCGATACCCGCTGAGTATGATCCGCTCTCACAGCGGTTTCACTTCATTGCCAAAGGCCTGAGCGCTGAAGACTTGGGCAGCGCAGGCACGTTGAGTGAGAGCGATTTTCCCGAGTTGTACGGGCCGTCGCAGGCAGCTCAGCATCGGCTGCTCGGCTTCTACACGGCTGAAGGCATCGAGCTGGCGTGGGAAAAATTTGGTCTGCTCGACGTGCTGCGTCGCTTGGGCTACCGCGACCTCCGCGTGGAGCTGGGGCAGCGAGGCAAGGCTGATCAGACCCGGCTCCTCGGCGTCGACGTCGATACCGGCGAGGAGCACCCGCTGGTAGAGCTCGCGGTGGAAAAGAAGACCATCGGTACGCGGGAGTTCTTGTTCATCAACTGGCTCTCGTTGCGGCACCCGCGCGCGAAATTTTCGGACAAACGGCCCCAGCTGCCGGGGCAAGAGGTACCGGGTTTGGGGTTGGCGCGTGAAGCGGCCTTGATGACCGGTCTTGTCGCGGGCCGCCTCGGGTTCGACGGCGTTGCGTTTTGCCCGTCGTGGTACCACATGGCATTCGCGGCGCGGCACACGTCGCGCTTCTTCAACGCCGAGCGTCAGGGTCGGTTCGAAGCGCTGGTTCGTGACACTGCAGCGATTCCACTCCTTGAAGTGACGAACGCGGTCGCGCAAGGGCGAGTACGGCTCAACGGCCAGCCCTACCAGTGGGAGCCTGACGAAATGATTCGCTGGCTCGACAAGGCGCAAATACCTGAAGACCGCGAACGCGTGGCCGCGGAGCGTGAGAGCAGCCGCTTCACCGTGGTGAGCGCAGCTTGATGCTGCCTAAAAGAGTCGTTGGCCCAAATGGGGGCGAGCTCTCCACGAACATTTCCAGTGCGCGCAACCCCGCGGCCGCCGCGTTTAGGCATTCGTCCAACCCGTAGCGCTGGTTCTCCGCTAAGCAGGCACCATGATGACCACGACCGCTGGAGTGAAAATGACCGCCGAATTGAAAGGCCTGACGTGCCGCTTGCGTCACGAGCCTTCAGCGACGGAGTGGAAGACCGATGCCCCGAAAGACAACGGCGGCAATGCCTCGAGCTTTTCTCCCACTGACTCGGTGGGCGCGGCGCTGCTCTCATGCATGCTCACCACCATGGCGTTGGCGGCCCGGCGCGAGTCGATGCCATGGGGAGACGCCACCGGCAGTGTCGAGAAAATCATGGCCAGCAACCCGCGCCGTATCGCCGAGCTGCGCATCGACATTCAGATGCCCAAAGAAGTGCGCGAGGGCGATCGCGCGAAGCTCGAAGAGATCGCCCGCGGCTGCCCGGTGGCTCGCTCGCTGAGCCCCGCGCTGCAAATGCCGGTGGTGTTTCGTTACTAAGTACCGGTCTTGCTGCCGCCGTTGCTCTCTCCCACGGGCACCAGCCGCAGCTGCCCGGTCGACTGAAACGCCTTGGCGTCGACTTCGCGCTCCAAGTACGTGTAACCGTCAAGACCGTCTTCATACACGCGCAAGATTTGCCGCGAGTCGTCGAGTGAAATGCGGCCCGCACGCAACGCGGCTTCGGTCAACCGGCGCATCTTCGCGACCAGGTCGTCTTTGTTGTAGCTGACGTAGTTCAGCACTTCGGTCACGGTATCGCCCGGCACCACGTGATCAATCAGGTAGCCGCCGCCCGGGGCCAATGACACCTGCACCGTGTGTGTGTCTCCGAACAAATTGTGCAAGTCGCCCAAAATTTCTTGGTACGCGCCGACCAAGAAAATGCCCAGGTAGTACTCGTCGTCATTGAGCGGGTGCAGCGGCAACACGTCTTTCACTTCACGCTTGTCGATGAAGTGATCAATCTTGCCGTCAGAGTCGCAAGTGATGTCGGCGAGCACGGCCTGACGGGTCGGTTTCTCTTGCAGGCGATGCAGCGGCATTACCGGGAAGAGCTGATCAATCGCCCACGAGTCAGGCAGCGATTGAAAGACTGAAAAATTGCAGAAATACGTGTCGGAAAGCAGGCGCTCCAGCACCTCTAAGTCTTCGGGCACTTCGCCGCTCTCACGCGCCAGCCGCATGATTTTGTGGCACAGCGCCCAGAAGATGTTTTCAGCCACCACGCGCTGGCTCAGCGTCAGATGCCCGAGAGAAAAGAGTGACAGGCTCTCTTCCTTGTATTCAGAGGCGTCATGGTACGCCTCCATTAAGTTCTTGCGCGTCACGTCGCGGTACGTGGCCCACAGATTCTTCACCACTTGCGGCGCGTCGTCGGTGAGTCGCTCGGGCACGCTCTCAGAATCGAACTCGCTCGAGCCCAACACTTCGGTCACCAGCACTGCGTGGTGAGCAACCACCGCGCGGCCCGATTCAGAGACCAAAATCGGGTGCGGCACTTTCGCCAAATCGCATGCTTCCATCACCGAGAACACCACGTCGTTGGCGTATTCTTCGGTGGTGTAGTTCATCGACGATGAGAAGTTGGTCTGCGAGCCGTCGTAGTCGACGCCCAGACCTCCGCCGACGTCTAGGTACTTGAGCGGCGCGCCCAAGCCCGCCACTTCGACGTAGAACCGGCCCACCTCGCGCAACGCATTCTTCACACTGCGAATGTTGGAGATCTGGCTGCCCAAGTGAAAATGCAGCAGCTCGAACGAATTGATCAGCCCGGCTTCGCGCATGAAGGCGATCGCCTGCATCAATTCAGACGAAGAAAGGCCGAATTTAGAGCGGTCGCCGCCTGACGCCTCCCATTTGCCGGCGCCACGTGACGACAACCGCACGCGAATGCCGATGCGCGGAGCGATGCCCGTCTTGCGCGCCACCTCGGCAATCAGCGGCAGCTCGGTGGGTTTTTCCACCACCATCACCACCCGGCGGCCCAGCTTCGAGGCGAGCAGGGCCGTCTCGATGTACTCTTCGTCTTTGTAGCCGTTGCAGATGATCAGGGCGTCTTGGTCTTCAAGCAACGCCATCACCGCGAGCAATTCAGGTTTGCTGCCTGCTTCTAACCCGTAAGCATATTGCCGGCCGGCGCCGACCACCGTTTCTACCACGTAGCGGTGTTGGTTCACCTTGATGGGGTAAACGCCGTTGTAGCCGCCCTTGTACCCATGCTCGGTAATCGCCTTGCGAAACGCTTCGTTCAGGTGCACCACGCGGTGGCGCAAAATGTCGGTGAAGCGAATGAGCAGCGGCGGGCCAATGCCGCGGCGGCGCACTTCGTCGACCAAGTCTTTCAAGTCGAAGCTGGGTTGATCAGGCCCGCCGGGGTGCACCACGACGTTGCCTTTGTCGTTCACGCCAAAGTAGCCCGCCCCCCATTGCCGAATGGCGTACGTGTCGAGTGAGTCACCAATAGACCAACGTTGCGGAGGCGAAGGAGGCATGTGTGGAGCACGAATATAAGAAAGCGGCCCCGCGATGCCACCATTGATCAGCGCGGCATGCCCTTCTGAGAACGCAAGTCGCTCGCCAGCCCACGCAAGTGCTCGAGTACGTCGGGGTCTGCGAGGGCCCGTTGCACGGTGGGGTTTTGTGCCAGCTCGCTCCATTGCCCTTTTTCCACCGCGCTTTGCACCTTGCTGTCGTTCAGCAGGGGCATGAAAAGGGGGTTTTTTCGCAGCGCGATGAAGTGTGGGTTCTTTTGCAACGACACGGCGTCGCGCACCGAAATGCCCTCTAAGAGCTTCGGCAGGCTGGGCTCGACGGTGGTGCCCAGGTAATCGAAGAGGTTGTTTTCACGCACCCATTTCACTGCGCGTGAATCTGAAGGCAGCGAGAACGGGCGGCGGCCCTGAATGCTGACGTGCTTTTCGACGTACGCAAGCGCCGAGAGCGCTACCCACACCAGGCCAAAGATCTTCGCGCCACTGGCGATGAAGCCGAGCACCCGGTCAAGGGTGCGGTTGTCAGGGTCTTTGCCTGCCAACACGCGGCGCACCACCGTCGTCACCAACCAGCGCACCAGCAGGTAGATGACGATGAAGGTGATGACGGTGGTGGCGAGCGTCGAAAGCTTTTCGCTCCACCCAGTGGCTTTGACAAAGACCGGCGCCCACACTTCACCCGTTGGCTTGGCGGCGAACCACCCGGCAATCGCGGCGACCACCGAGGCGAGCTGCCGGGCGAAGCCGGTAAAAGCGCCCCACAGCGCAAACACGCCGACAATCAACAGCAGCGCATAATCGAGATTCACCGGATCTTGAACGAATCGCCCGACTTCTTGAACGTGTCATGCAGCTTTTGCTGCACCTCGTTGAGCCGTTCTTTGTACCTGGCGTTCGACGGCTCGAAGGTGAGCGCCATTTTGAAGTTGCGCTCGGCGCCTGACCAATTCTCACGCCCGTACTCGCCCATCGCGGTGGCGTAGAACTGGCGGCCTTTGGGCGTGGTGCCGATTTGCTCTTCTTGCTCTTTTTTCACCTGGGCCTTGGCTTCGGCCTCTGAGGTCTCGGTGAACCGCAGTTTGTTCGCGCGATCGGGGCCGGTAATGTCGGCCAGGTACTTGCGGCGCTTGTTGTCGTCGCGCAGAAAGTAATAGGCCTCGGTGATGCGCTTGTAAATTGCCCCCACCGCGTCTTTGACCTGCGCGTCACCCAGGTGAAAGAAGCGGTCAGGGTGGTAGGTGCGGCTCTCTTGGTAAAAGGCGCGCTTAATGTCTTGAGGCGGCGCGGTCTGCTCGACTTTGAGAATTTGAAAATAGTCCATGCTGTCGAGCGCGTCGGCGAGCTGGGCCAGCGTCGCCAATTGGCTCACGTTGACCGACGAGACAGGGCCCGTGGCTGCGAGCTCGGCGCTGGGTGGCGCAGGCTTGACGGCAGGGGCCACTGCTCCCATCGCAACAGCCATTTTCGGCGGTGCGGCGGCGGGCACCCCCTTTGCCACGGCTCCCATTTTTGGAGGTGCGAAGCCGCCCACGGGAGCCACTGTCGGCGGCGCGAGACGAGGCAGCGCGGGGGGCGCGGCTGAAGACGGCGTACGAGGCAAAGGCGGGGCAGCGGGCGGGCTTGAAGGGCGGGCCACCCCCACTTTAGGAGCGGTGGGTGGCGATACGGCGGGCGGTTTGGCCACCGCGCCTGCGGGTGCAACAGCGGGAGGCTTGGTTGTGGCTACTTGAGCAATGGCGGGTGCCGCCGCGATGGCCGGCGGTTTGACCGGCGCTACCGTGGGAGGCACGGTTGGCGTTCGCGGCAACGGTGGCGCGGCCGCCGCCGGTTTGGCGCTCGGTGCAGACGGGCGCACAGGCGGTATTGCGGGAGGCCCCTTGGGCCCTTTGTCAGAAGGGTTCGACATGCGGCGTCTTTGTTACCCCGCGGCCGCCGGCAAGTCGCGCTGCGAGGCCAGCTGCATGCCCTTGTTGGCGTTGATGGAATTTTGAATATCTTGCTCCGAGAGGCCTGAATTGAGGCTGATGGTGGTTGACGTACGCTGGCCGGTTTCAGAATCGGTGGCCGCCACTTTCACGATGCCGTCGGTGTTGATTTCGAAGGTAACGTCGATTTTCACGTCGCCGCGGTAACCGACTTTGAAGCCGGCAAATTCAAACTCACCGAGCATTTCGCATTCGTCGGCGCGGTTCGACTCGCCCTGGTACACGCGAATTTTCACCTTGTCTTGGCCGTCGCGGCTGGTGGTGAAGGCCTTCGATTTGTCGATGGGTATCGGTGTGTTCTTCTCGATGATTTTCTCGGTGTAGCCGCCCACCGTGCCGATGCGCAGCGAGAGCGGAGTGACGTCGACCAAGAAAGTCGACGTGGCTTGGTTGAGCAGCGCATGCGCCTGCAGCGCGGCGCCCATTGACACCACTTGGTCGGGGTTGACGCCTTCTTTCGGCTCTTTCTGAAAGTAGTGCTTCACGCTGTTGCGAATAATCGGCAAGCGCGTCGGGCCTCCGACGAGCACCACCGCGTCGACATCGGCGGCGGTCATGCGCGCGCTCTGCAACGCTTCGTCGCAGACCTTGAAGGTGCGCTGCACCAGGTCCATCACCATTTTGTTGAAGTTTTCGGCGGTGAGCGTCTGTGACAGGTTCATCACGCTGCCATCGGCATCTTGGCAGATGCCTTCGCACAGAATCTTGGCGGTGCTTTGCACACCGACGTCGATTTTGGCTTTCTCGGCCGCTTCTTTGAGCATCTGCAGGCAATATTTGTTCTGGCGCAGGTCTAACCGGGTGCGTGCCAAGAAGTCTTCGGCGAGCCAAGTCATGATGCGGTCGTCGAAGTCGTCACCACCCAGGTACGTGTCGCCGGCGGTCGAGAGCACTTCAAAGACGTCTTTGCCGATTTCGAGAATCGAAACGTCGAACGTGCCGCCGCCCAAGTCGTAAACGACGATGCGCTGGTTGACGTCGCGGCCAAAGCCGTAGCCGAGCGCCGCCGCGGTAGGCTCGTTGATGATGCGCAGCACCTCCAACCCGGCGATGCGGCCGGCGTCTTTGGTGGCTTGGCGCTGGTTGTCGTTGAAGTAGGCGGGCACGGTGACCACCGCTTTGCTCACTTCGCGGCCCAAGTGCGTTTCGGCGATGGCCTTCATTTCTTTGAGGACCAAGGCCGAGATTTCAGGCAACGAGAAGGTCTTGTCTTTGACCTGAATGCGCACTGAATTGTTCTGCCCTTCGATGATTTGGTAGGGCATCACCGCCTGCGCCTTCTTGACCTCGTCAGAGAAGTAATAACGGCCGATCAGGCGCTTGGCTGAATAGACCGTGTTTTCGGCGTTGGTGATGATGTTCTTTTTCGCCGCGTTGCCGACCAACACGGTGTCGTCGTCAAGGAACGAAACGACCGATGCATGCGTCGTCTCTCCCCACTCGTTAGGAATGACTGTCGGCTGTCCGTCAAGTACGACAGATACGCACGAGTAGGAGGTGCCCAAGTCAATACCCACAGCGATGTCATCAGACATAGAGGAACTCTAACCGCTAAAATCAGGGTTCTTAAAGGTTTGGGCGAGGGAAGTGGCGAGCCCCTGGCGCGTTGACAGCGTATGGCCGCACAATGCGGGTGAGATGTCGAGAAGAGGAATGAGAAGGAATCATGTCGAAGCTACTGGGACTTTACACCTCTGACCCGTACTTGGTGCGCTGCGAATTGCAGCGGGCCACGGCAGAAGTCACTGCGGCGGGAGCTGACGAAGCGGTGGGTGTAGGTGCCTATGAAGACGACGTGGTGTTGTCGCGGCGGTACGGCCCAGGCGTGGGTCGGCGCGAGTTGTGGGCGGTACCCGAAAGCGACGCGGTTTTAATGCACGCTCAGACATTGGCTTTGGGCGCTTCGGTAGAAGATGAAACCCAGCCCTTTCGCTACCGCCAGTGGCTTTTTGCTCAGGTGGGCGAGGTCGAAGGTGCCAGCCAAGTGCGCGAGCGGGTAATGGCGCAGGTGCCCGATTTTCTGGCCCGCAATGTGCGCGGGGCAGGGTTGGGTGAAGCGGTGTTTGCGCTGTTTTTGAAAAGCTTGCGTGATTTGGGCCGGCTCGATGACCTGCAGCTCGAAGCGTCGTTGGTGGCGGTGATGTTGAACAAAACGGCGCGGCAGGTGGCTCAGTTGGCGACTGAAGCGGGCGCGGCGCACCGCGGTACGCTCAACTGCGCGGCGACCAATGGCCGGTTGCTGGTGGCGACGCGGCGAGGCCCGCAGCCGCTGTTTTACAAGTTGCTCGAAGGTGAGGGCACTTGTGATCGCTGTGGCATTGATGGTTCAGGCAAAGATTCTGATTCGTTGGTGCGCGAGCACCGTCGGCGGCGTTCGATTGTGGTGTCTTCTGAGGTGGCCAAGCCGAACGGTTGGCTTGAACTGGCTGACGGCGCGAGCATTGCGGTCGACCGCAAGTTGAACTTGCAGCTGCTGCCGGGGAATTAGCCGAGCAGGGTGCTTTTCGTGTTGGCGACGAGAGCACGCGAACGCGAACGCGCAGCTTCACAACGTGCCGAAGTAACTCGCCTCGAGCACATGCATCAGCAAGTTACTGCTCGCATGCAAAAGCGCCGCACCGAGAATGCTGCCGGTCTTCTCTCTCAACCACGCGAAGAGCAGTGCCGGGAAAAACACGCCCAGCCGCCAAACTTGAAATATCGCCAAATGCCCCAAGGCAAAGAGCGCCGCGGTGAGCCAAAACGCCTTGCCGACGCGAACGCCGAAGAAGCGCGGTGCATAGGGCCAGGCATCATTGAGCCGGGTCTGAATAAAGCCGCGGTAGAAAAACTCTTCAGGCAACGCCACCACCAAACACTCGTGCACCACCCAGCGCTCAAAATGCTCAGGCAACCTGAAGCTGAAATGGGCCTGACGCAAGTAGGGCGCCAACAGCCCACGAAACGGCTCGGGAATGCTCGGCAAAGACGTGACGAAAAAATGGTACGCGAGCACAAAAATGGGTGCCATCACCGCGAAGAACGCGGCGAAATAGAGCACGTCTTTTTTCCAGCCGCGAAAGTCGATTCCGTAATCGCGGTAGTCTTCTTCGCGGCGGTCCATCGACCACACCGGCAAATACAAAAAGCCCACGGTGGCCACCAAGCTCGCCAAAGGAGGCGCGACCAAAAAAGCCACCACAATGCCGGTAAAACAAATCGCCCACAGCGCCACGGTTTCGCGTACTGCCTCGCGCGGCAATCGCCGGTCGATGTTTTGGCGAAGCTGGCCCCAACCCGCGGCCAGGCCGTCGAAAGCGGGCATCGGCGCGTCAGCTCCCTCGCATGCGCTGAATCAAACCGGCGGGCGTGTAATAGGTCAGCATCACCGACGCGGCTTTGATGCGGCCCTTGTTCTCGAGCTCGACGGGTTGGCCAGTGACCAGCTTCACGCCATTGAGCCAGCTGCCATTGCGCGAGCCCGCGTCACGCACGGTCCAAAAACCCGTGGCGTCAGTCATGAACAGCAAGTGCTTCTGCGAAAGGGTGCCGTCGTTGATCGCGACGTCGACGCCCGGCCCGCGGCCCAGTGTCATTTGACCCTCGGTGGCGATCATCGGGAAAACCAAGGCCTCGCCGTCAGCGGGTACGGGTGTGGGGCTCATCACCTGCACTTGCACGGTTGAGTTGGCGGGAGCGCGCCAGCCTCCAGGTTCCCACAGCAACCAATCGTTGGGGAAAGAGCGGTGAAAGGCGTCGATGGTCGAGCCTGAATGCTTAAAAACCATCGCTGAGAGCAGGTAACTCTTCATGGGCTACTTGGGGCTGACACCAGGCCGTTTTTTCAACGCCCAGTATTTTTGCTGCAAGGTGACGTTGAGGGGGTCAGACGCGAGCGCCGTTTCATAAGCGGTGATTGCTTTTGAAATCGTACCTTCTGCTTCCCACGCTTTGGCGGTGAGCAGCTGCACTTGCGCGCTGGCTTCGGCGCCAGGTTGCCGGCTGAGCAACCGTTTTCGTACCTGCTCGATTTCAGTGACAGTGAGACCGGCCCAAATGCAGCGCGCCACTCCGCGAAAGTTACCGCGCTGGCCGTCGTACTCGAGCCGCGCCGCCGCCACGCCCAACACGTCGAGCGCCTGCTGAATGCGCTCGAGAATTTGCTTCACGTGGCTTTTCTGCTTGGTCGACATCATTTTCAAATTCATCGCGTCGATTTCGCGCTTCAGCTCGCGGCCGCGGGTACGTACTTTTTCGAGCTCGGCGTCGGGCTCGAGCGCCAGCACCACGTAATGATCGCCCTGAATACGTTTCAGCCACGGCTCAAGCACCTTTTGCGAAGCAGCATCATCAGGCTCCCATTGCGAAGCGTTAGACGCTTCGGCACCGTCGACGGGCTTTTGCGCCATTAACTTGGTGAGGGCCTCTTTGTGCTCGGGTTTCAAGTCGACGAACTGCACGCCAAAGCCCGCTGACATCGACCATGCCTTCGCTTGCTCGGGGGTGACGTGGCGCACCACTTCAGCCATGAATTCTAAGCTCAGCGCGTGGTGAAAGCGCAGCTTGAGCCGGGTCATCAACGGCGGCAGCGTGGCCGGAGTGCATAAGAATGCCCCCGCTTTCGACAAGTCTTGGTACAGCACGTTGGCCCAATGGCTCTTGGCGTCTGGGGTGCTCGCGGTCACCTCCCGTTTGAAGGGAGGCGGTGTTGGCATTCGCGCCGGTGTGGCGGTGCGCTTGACCGGGGCAGGAGTGCCCCGTGGTGATGGAGTGGAACGCTGTGGCGGCGGGGTGCGCGCGAATGGCGGTGGCTCATGCTGCTGTGTCTGCACCTGCGCGGCGCCGAAGTGCACGGTGTCGCCGGGTGGGTTGTCAGTGAGGCAGCGCTCGAGCGCATTGGCCATCGCAGTGGCGTCGGGAAAACGCTCCTGCGGCTTCTTGGCCAGTGCCCGCATAATGACGTCAGACCACGCGCGATTGACGGTGGGCTCAATCACGTGCGGCGCGGGGGGAATTTTTTCTCGGTGCGCCATCAACATGCCGGTGAAACCACCGCCGGTGAAGGGCAGCTTGCCGGTGGCCATGGCGTACGAAATGACCCCCAACGCGTACAAGTCGGCGCGCCCGTCGATCGCTTCGCCATTGGCTTGCTCGGGCGACATGTATTCAGGCGTGCCCACAATGGTGCCGGCCGACGTTTGTTCAGCCGCGAGCTCAGTCGAGAAAAGCTTGGCGATGCCAAAGTCGAGAATCTTCACCACGTCGTCTTGGCGCCCGCGTTTGATGACGAAAATATTTTCGGGCTTCAAGTCTCGGTGCACCACTCCGCGCAAGTGCGCCGCCTGTAAGCCGTCGCACACTTGCACCAAAATCGGTATCGCCCGTTTGGGGTTCATTGGCCCGCGCATCAAGTCGTTGAGCGGGTGGCCGTCTAAGTACTCCATCACGAAGTAATAGCGCTGCGGCGGCGCCATGTTCATGTCGAAGATACTGACGATGTTCTCGTGGCCGATCACGTTCACTGCGCGCGCTTCGGCGTAGAAGCGCTGCACCAACGACGCCGACGACGCGAGGTGCTCGTGCAGAATTTTGATGGCTACCCGGCTGCCGATGGCGGGCTGCTCGCCCAGGTATACCCGCCCCATGCCGCCGCGCCCCAGCAGGCGGGTAATTTTGAAATTGCCCAGCGTGGTGCCCAGGAGCGTGTCGTCACCTGGGGCAGTGCCCTCTTCTGGCGCTGTAGGAGAGCTCATCACCGCTGTTCCACTGCTGGGCGACGACGAGAGGCCCTGGCAGGGAGCGTGGGGCGCGTGATCTCGGTGACAAACGGCGCAGGGCATGTTGGGCGGTACTTTTTATCACTCACGGCGGCGAATGGCCTTCAAGAAGTCGTCCGAATTCAAGGTGTTGACTACGTCGGACTGGCGTGCCCAGCCTTTTTGCGCGCAGGCTACGGCCAGCGGCAAATGCCACGCTAGCTCATGGGTTGAATGCGCATCAGTGCTGATTGAAATTTTAAGGCCCCGCTTGAGCGCTGACCGCACGTGTTCAGGCTTCAAATCGAGCCGCTCGGGGCAGCCGTTCACCTCCATCGTGATGCCCTTTTCGGCGGCCTTGTCCAAAATACGCTCCATGTTCATTAAAGCGGGCTCACGCTTGAGCAACAGTCGCCCGGTCGGGTGGCCCCAAATCATCAGGTGGGGGTTGTCGAAAGCGCGCAACACCCGCGCCGTCATTTTCGCTTCGTCTTGGCTGTAGCGCTGGTGAATCGAGCCGATCACCACGTCGAGCTTTTCCAACACCGCGTCGGGGTAGTCGAGCGAGCCGTCTTCTAAAATGTCGGTCTCGATGCCCTTGAGCAGGCGAATGCCTTTTACTTTCTCATTCACCGCGTCGATCTCGTCCCACTGTTGGCGCAGGCGATCTTCGGTGAGGCCGCCGGCATAGCTCGACGTCTGTGAATGCTCGGTGACCGTGAAGTAGGTCATGCCCAGCTTCTTCGCCGCGAGCGCCATTGCCTCTAGCGAGTCGACCCCGTCAGACCAGGTGGTGTGTGAATGCACGTTGCCGATGATGTCTTGGCGCATCACCAAGTCGGTGGGCAGCGAATGGGTGAGGGCGGCTTCGATTTCGCCCCAGTCTTCACGCAACTCGGGCGGCACGTATTGCATGCCCAGCAAGGCGTAAATGTCGGCCTCTTCGCCAATGGGCAGTTTGACTTCGCCGCGGTACACGCCCCATTCAGAAATTTTCAGACCCTTTTCGAGGGCCATGCCGCGCAGGCGAATGTGGTGTGCTTTCGAGCCGGTGAAGTGATGCAGTGCGGCGGAGAAATCTTCGTCGGGCAGCACGCGCAGATCGATTTGTAAATCGCTGCCCTTCAGACGAATCGACGCTTTCGATTCACCTTGGCCGAGCACGGTGGCCACGTTGGGGTGCGCAATCAACCGCTGCAATACCGGCGCTGCTTGGGGTGCCGAGGCGATGATGTCGACGTCAGCCACCGTTTCGCGCATGCGGCGCACGCTGCCGCCCAAGCTTGCGCGTTGCACTCCGGGCGCTTGGGCGAGGTACGTTTTCATCTCTTCAGCCAGCGGCAAGACCTCGGCCAAAAGGCGGCGCCCGTTCGCGCTCGAGCGCTTCACCAACTCGATGCCCTGCAGCAATTTATGCTCGGTCTTTTCACCGAAGCCTTTGAGCCCGCGCACCTTGCCTTCGCGGCAGGCGGCTTCAAGCTCGCCCAGGCTACCGACGCCCAGCGTGTCGAAGAGCGCCTTGGCCTTTTTCGGCCCCAAATCGGGCACGGTGAGCAGCTCTAAAATGGTGGGTGGAAATTCAGCTTTCAGTGTTTCCAACGCGCCCAGTTTGCCGGTGGTGACCAGCTCTTTGATTTTGGCGGCCATGCTGGCGCCGATGTTCGGCAGCTCTTCGAGGCCTCCGTTTTCAATCAGCGCATCGAGCTCTCCGCCCAAACCCGAAATGCGGTCGGCGGCCAAATCGTACGCCCGCGTCTTGAAGCTGTTCTCACCTTTGAGTTGGTAGAGCAGACCTAAATCGCGGAGCGCCTTCACGACGGTGGCTTTGTCGGCGAGGCCCATGACGATCAAGAAGCATAACGTCGCGTCAAAGGCAATGCTCGCTTCGAGGTCATCGAAAGCGTTTGGTAGCGCTGGCAGCTGGTTGGAGTAAGAAACACGGCTACAGCATGGCAGACGAACCAAAGCGCATTACCGTGGGCCCCGCCGACCTCAAAGAGGGCGACCTGCGCGGGTACCCCATTGGCAAACGCAACTTGATGGTGGCCTGCGTCAAGGGCCGTTACAAAGCGCTCGACGACTGGTGCAACCACGCCGGTTGTCTGCTCTCGGGCGGCCGGTTAGAAGACAACCTGGTCATTTGCCCCTGCCATGAAGTGGGCTTCGACTTAGACACCGGTGAAAACGCCACGTCGCCGGGCATTTGCGATGATCAGCCGACTTTCAAAACTGAAATCGTCGATGGGCAGTTGATTGTGATCGGCTTTGACCCCAATCGTTGAACCGTGGCGCTTTCGAAACAACGGGCTGAACAGCTCCGGCCGCTACTCGACGCTTTCTTGCGCTCACGCGATTGGGGCGAGCGCATTGGGTTTGACCCGGTCGAATTTCCCCGACGCTACAAAAACCCCCGTGATGTCGAAGTGGCAGGGCTTGTCGCCGCCGGCCTTGCGTACGGGCGCGCTCAACTCTTCAAGCCGAAGATTGACGGCATTTTGCGTGCCCTGGGGCCAGCGCCGGCGAAGCGGCTTTCGCAGTGGTCGGTCGATGACGCGGCCGAAACGCTCGACGGTTTCGTGTACCGATTCAACGTGCCTGCTGACTTGGCTGTTTTGCTGCTGGGCATTGGCGGTGTGCTGCGAACCCACGGCAGCTTAGAACAGCTGTTTCTCAACGGGCTCAAAGCGCGTGACGGCAATTGGCACGGCGCGCTGGCGCATTTCACGCAAGGTGTGCGGGCCGAAGCACCGCTCCCACGAATTCGCGCGCGGCTGGGCCAAACCCGGGGCTTGGCGCATTTGCTGCCGCACCCGCTCGGGGGTGGCGCGGCGAAGCGGCTTCACTTGTACCTTAGGTGGATGGTGCGCGGCCCCGACGCGGTCGATGTCGGCGTGTGGAAAAGCGTGCCCGCTTCGCAGCTGCTCATTCCCGTCGATACCCACATTGCGCGCATTTCGAAGTTGCTGGGGCTCACCCGACGCAACGATTTGTCATGGCGCACGGCAGAAGAAGTCACCGCGGGCTTGCGTTTGCTCGACGCGGCAGACCCCACGCGTTACGACTTCGCGCTCTGTCACTACGGCATGAGCGGGGTGTGCCCGGTTGTTCCCGTGCGGGCGAATTGTGAGCAGTGCGTGCTGCGTTCAGCCTGCAGGGTGGGGCGAAGGCTTGGCCGTTGAGCTGCCTTGCTAAATCGCGCCGTTCACGTCAGCGTGGAGCGTCATATGGTTTGTTCTTTTCATTTCGTGCGTTGTTTATGGCTCGGCGCGTTGGGGGCGGCTGCCTTTTCGTGCCGTGAAAAGCCGCCTCCGCGCCCGGTGCGCCCCCCGGTTGCCGCCGACCCGGTAAGTCCTCCGCCCCAGGTGGTTCCTCCCGGGCTCGAGAAGTGGGCGTGGACTGCACGTTCGCGCGATTACAAAGCCACCGTACAACAGACGCCGAAAGCACCGGGCCAGTGCGAAGTGAAGTCGACCGGCGGCAATGAAACGTGGACGCTCGACGAATGCCTGGGCGACAACACGCTGATGTATTTCGCGTCGGCAGACGGCTCGGGGTTGCTGGTGGTTGACCCACTGCCGTCGTTCGAGAAAGCGTGGCAGACGTCAATCGTGGTGCGGCTGTACCGCGATGGCCGCTTGGTCGGCGGTACCAACGCGGGTGCGCTGGTGAAGGACAAAAACAAACTGCGCATGCTCACCAAGCGCTTTGCTTGGCTGCAAGGGGCAGGTGGGTTGCCGGGAGTGGCTCCACAATACGTGCACGACGATATGATCTTGGGCAAAGCCGCCGACGGCACTGACATGCGGCTGGGGTTCACGCCGTTGTCTTTGCCCAGGGCGATGAACACCACTGAAGTTTCGGCGAATCAAATACTCGAAGCAGGTGGAGTGCTCACCTGGACCGATGACGAAGGCGAAATGCACTTCACCAATGACCCGCGCGAAGTTCCCAGTCAGTACCGGCAGGGCATCAAGCTGCCCGTCGACGGTGGCGTGGTTGGGGTAATGGGCGGTAAGAAAAAGTAGCGGTTACTTTTTCGTCACGTATCTGGCGTTGACTCCGGTCGGCTTTTGCAGTCGAAGGCGCCCATGGGTTTTGGCGACATTCAAGGGCAGCCGAAAGCGATTGATACGCTGAAGTTGGCGCTCTCGCGTGAGGCGGTGCCGCACGCGTTGCTCTTTCAGGGCCCCGATGGTGTGGGCAAAGAGCTCGCGGCGGTGGCACTGGCCGAAGCGTTGACCTGCCCCGAAGCGCCCGGCGTTGGCTGCGGTGAATGCTCGAGCTGCAGACGGGTGACCAAGCGCAACCACCCCGACGTGACGTGGGTGTTGCCTGAAGACGAGCAAGTGGCACGCGGTTGGGCGGGCCGCAGCGACTTTGATCACACGCCGTCTCGCGACATTCGCATCGAGCAGGTGCGCCAATTGCAAGAACGGCTCGCCTTTCGTGCGTTGGAGTCGAAATTCAAAGTCGCGCTGCTCATCGACGCGCAGGCGATGAACCCACCCGCGCAAAACGCGCTGCTCAAGACGTTGGAGGAGCCACCTGCCAGTACGGTGCTGGTGTTGGTCTCTGCTGCCTCCGATAAATTGCTGCCCACCATTCGCAGCCGCTGCGCCAAGGTCAATTTCGCGCCACTGCCGGTTGATTTCATCGCGTCGCATATGGCGAAGGTGCGAAAACTGAATGAAGCCGATGCTCGGCAAGTGGCTGCGATGGCGGGTGGCAGTCTTTCTCGTGCGCTCGCGCTCGACGTCAATTTGCTGCAGCACCGGCGCGACGTGATTGAGAAGTTCGAAGCGTTGAAACCTGACGACGCGCGGGGCTGGCTGGCGTTTGCCGAAGTGTTTGGCGAAGGGCGGCCCGAAGCCGAAATGTGTCTCGACGTGTTGGCGGTGTGGTTCCGCGATGTAGCGGTGACCAAGGCCGGAGCGACAGAAGTCATCAACGCCGACTTGGTTGGGCTCGCCACCCAAGCCGCCCAGCGGGTGTCTGCTGCCACTTTGCAGCAACGCGCGGTGATGCTCGACGAAGCGCGCAACGCCATCACGGCTCGCAACGGCGCAGTGCGGCTGCAGCTCGAGCGCATGTTGATTGAAATGATGGCTTAGCCACGTGGCAGCGGCTTTCATGCCTGAGCGCGAGGTTCCTCCCACCGGCAAACTGCTGGTGTTGTCGGTGCTCTATTTCGCGCAAGGTTTGCCGTACGGCTTTCAAGGTAACGCGCTCGGGCTGTACATGCGTGAGTCGGGCATTTCGCGCACCGGTATTGGCCTGGCGAGCGCGCTCGCGCTGCCGTGGTTGCTCAAAGTGCTGTGGGCTCCCTTCGTCGACCGCCACGGCTCGCCGGTGTTTGGCCGCCGCAAATCGTGGATTGTGCCGATGCAGCTGGCGATGGCGCTGTGCGCGATGGGCGCGGCGTTTACTCCGGTGAAGACCGAGCTCACGCTGCTGTTGGTGCTGATTTTGATGCTGAACTTTTTCGCTGCCACGCAAGACATCGCCGTCGACGGGTTGGCGGTCGATATTTTGAGCGCCAAGGAGCTGGGGCTTGGCAACGCGGCGCAGGTGAACGGCTACAAAGTCGGCATGCTGGTGGGAGGCAGTCTGCTCGTCGCCTGGTCAGCCACCATTGGCTGGCAGGGGCTTTTCTTTGCCATGGCGGCGCTGTTCGGTGGGGTCATGCTGATGGCGTGGTTCTACCAAGAAGCTCCGGTTAGCCAGCTCGAGGTTGCCGCGCAGCCTGCGTGGAGTGAAGTGGGCCGTCGCCTCAAACAGGCGCTGACGTTGCCGGGCACGGGCATCGCGCTGCTGGCCATTGCCTCTTATAAAGCAGGTGAAGCGCTCGCCGACAAAATGTTCGGGCCGTTTCTGATTGATCACGGCTATTCGGTAGAGACGGTGGCGGTGTGGGTCGGCACTTGGGGGCTGCTGGCGTCGTTCGCGGGCACCTTGTGCGGAGGCCTCATTGCCTCGCGGTTGAGCCTGCCCAACGCGATTGGTTTGGCCGCTGCGTTTCGTGCGCTGCCGTTGCTCGCGATGTGGGGGTTGGGTGCGGGTGCCATCAGCGTCGCGGCGCACACGGTGATTCCCATTGTGATGTTGGAGCACTTCTTTGCCGGCATGCTCACGCCCTGCATGTTCGCGTTCATGATGTCTCGGGTCGACAAGCGCATCGGCGCGACGCATTACACGTTGCTCGCCTGCGTCGAGGTGCTCGGTAAGTCGCCCTCGGCGCTTCTCTCGGGCGTGCTGGCCGATGCGACGAACTACACCACGGTGTTCGGTGTGGCCGCGCTGGTGTCGATTGCGTTCTTGGCGCTGATTCCTCCTCTCAAGCGCTTACCGGCGTAGTCGGGGTAGTGCTCGCCGTCACCGCGGCTCTCGAAGAATACGTGCGCCGTCGAAAGCCTCTGAAGCTGCTCACTGACTCCTCAAACCGCTAGGCAATATGGCTGGCTTCTGGTTAACCCAAGCCGCCGTGACCGACGAGCTCGAAGACGCGCTGCAAGACATTGACGCTGGAGGCGAAGCGCCGGTCTACGTCTTGTGGGGCGAAGAATTTTTGGTGCGCAAGAGCGCGCAGGCATTGACCGACAAGCTCGTGCCCAATGCTGCTTTGGGGTTGAACCTGGTTACCCTCGACGCCGCCGCGCCACGTGAGGTGGTGAGCGAGCTCGCCACGCTGCCGCTCTTTCCCGGCCGCAAGGTAGTGCTCTTGCGTGACCCTGAATTTCTCGCGCCGAAAAAAGGGCGCTCCGACGCGCTCGGCAAGGCGAAAGACGCGTGGAAGAACAACCGCCGCAAAGAAGGTGCGCGTCGGGTGCTGGCGATTGCTGCCCGGGCGGGGTGGGGCCCGAAAGAGGTTGATCCCACCGCGGCTGCTTCTCCCAAGCCGAGCGATTGGGAGCGCGAGCTGGGCATTGATCTCGCCGAAGCCGACGTGCAGTTCTTGCGTGACGTGGCGGCGTTCTGTGTCGAAGAAGGTCTGAGCGCTCCACTCGGAGACGAGTCAGCGCTCACCGAGCTGCTCAAGAAGGGCGTGCACAAAGGCCAAGTGCTGGTGGTGGCCACGACGGAGTTGGAAACCAAGAGCGCCTTCATGAAGTGGGTGAAGGAGCACGGCACGGTCATCGAACAGAAAGTCTCTTCACGGCTCAAAGATTTAGATTTGACCGAGTTCGTCGAAGAGACACTCGCCCCTTACAAAAAGAAGCTCGCCACGTCAGCGATGAACCGCTTGAAACAGCGCTGCGGCGGTAATTTTCGCTTGCTCCAGTCAGAGCTCACCAAGCTCGCGCTCTACACGCAAAGCGCCACCATTTCTGAACGTGACGTCGAGCTGCTCGTCGGCCACGCGCGCGAAGAAGAATTTCTCGAGCTGTCTGATGCGCTGCAGAAACGCGACGCTGAAGTGGCGCTCAAGTACATAGAAGACGCGTTGGCGCAAGGTGCGGCTTTGCTTCAGCTGCTTGGCGCGATCACCAGCGTGGTGCGCAACCTGCTGATGAGCCACGAGCGCATGGTAGCGATGACCGGCGGCAAGCCTCCGCGCAACTACCAAGACTTTCAGTCGCGGGTTTTTCCGCACATTGAAGCCGAAGCCAAAGCCAACAAAACGCGGGTACCGCACCCTTACGCGGCGTTCATGGGCATGCAGTCGGCGTCGTCTTACGGGCGCAAAACACTGCTCGAAGGGCTGCGCAGCTGCGCCGAGTCTGATTTGGCGCTCAAGTTCGGTGGCGGCAAGTTGGTTCTCGAACGGTTGGTTTGGACCTTGTGCGGTTACGCGGCTCCGTGGCAATCGGGGTTGCAACACATTCGAAGGGAGCAGGAGCGGTGAGAGGTAACCGAAAGACGTTAATCACGAGTGCTTTACCTTACGCCAACGGGTCGATTCACTTGGGCCACATGGTGGAGCACATTCAGACCGACATTTACGTTCGGTTTCTGCGCTCCTGTGGCGAAGAGGTCATCGCGCTGTGCGCGAGTGACACGCACGGCACGCCGATTGAGCTCAAAGCCCGTGAAAATGGCGTCGCGCCCGAAGACTGGGTGGCCCGCTTTCACACCGAGCACCAAAAAGACTTCGCTGACTTCGACGTGAAGTACGACGCGTATCACTCCACCCATTCGCCCGAGAACAAGTATTACGCAGAGTTAATTTACGGGCGGCTCAAAGAAGCTGGGCTGATTGAGCGAAAAGACGTCGAGCAGGCGTACGACGAGAAGGCGCAGCGGTTTTTGCCCGACCGTTTCATTCGCGGCACGTGCCCCAACTGCAATTCGCCTGATCAATACGGCGATGCTTGTGAGAAGTGCGGCGCCACCTACGCGCCGAAGGAACTGAAAGACCCGAAGAGCGCGATTACCGGGCTGCCTCCGGTGTGGAAGTCGTCTTTGCACCTGTTCTTCAAGCTCTCGCAGAAAGGTGAGTACTTGAAGTCGGTGATTGCCAACCCGGCCTTCATGAACCAGGGTTTGGCCGCGCAGCTGCAGCAGTTCTTCAAGAACGGACTCGCCGATTGGGACATCAGCCGTGACGGTCCGTACTTTGGCTTCGCTATTCCCGGAGAAGCGAACAAGTTTTTCTATGTCTGGCTCGACGCGCCGATTGGTTACATCGCGTCGACCGAGTTGTGGGCGAAGCAGAACGGCAAGGGCAGCGCGCTCGATTATTGGAATGAAGGCGCCCAGGTGCGCACCATTCACAACATCGGCAAAGACATCGTCTACTTTCACTGCTTGTTCTGGCCGGCGGTGCTCTCTGCTGCGAAGCTCAAAGTGCCTGACCACGTGCAGATTCACGGTCACCTCACCGTCAACGGCGAGAAAATGAGCAAGACGCGCGGCACCTTCATCAACGCGCGGCCCTATTTAGAGAAGTTGGACCCGGCGTATTTACGGTTTTATTACGCGTCGCTACTCGGCTCGGGGCCTGAAGACATCGACTTCAACGTGCATGACTTTCGTATGCGCGTGAACGCCGAGCTGGTGAACAACTTGGGCAATCTCGCCAACCGTACACTGTCGCTGTTGGCTGCCGAAGACATGGGCAAGAAGCTTGCGCCCCCGAGCACCGCTGATGGAAAAAAGCTGGTTGAGACTGCGCTCGCCCGCGTGCCAGAGATTCGCGCCGCCTTCGACAGTTGGGACTACCGCGCTGGCATGAAGGCCATTTTAGAGCTGGGCCACGCGGCCAATCAGTTTCTCACCGTGCACGCGCCGTGGAAGCAGAAGAAGACCGACTTAGAAGCCGCGCGCAGTGCGCTCTCTGACGCGGCTGAAGTCGTGTACGTGCTCGGCGCCTTGCTCAAGCCCGTCGTGCCCAAGCTCGCCGACACGCTCTTCAGGCAGCTCAACGCGCCCGAACTGACGTACCAGGGGCTTGCAAAAGCGCAGTACCCGCTGCTCAAACGCGACAACCCCATTGGCGAACCCTCGCCGCTCATCAACCGCATGGAAGAAGCTCAAGTGAGCTCATTGGTTCAGGCGCCTGTGCCCGAGTCTGTGAAGAGCGTTCGGCCTGCCATGGCAGCTGCCGCGCCCAACGCAGAGATTGAATACGGCGATTTTGCCAAGGTGACGTTGAAGGTGGGCAAAGTGCTCGCGGCTGAAAAGGTGGTGAAGGCCGACAAGCTGCTCAAGCTCACGGTTGAAGTGGGCGAGCCCACGCCTCGCACCATCGTTTCGGGCATTGCTGAGGCGTACACGGCCGAGCAAGTGGTCGGCAAAAAGGTGGTGGTGGTGATGAACCTCAAGCCACGCATGCTCAAGGGCATTGAGTCGAAGGGCATGCTGCTCACCGCGGGCCCGGGTGGCAAAGACTTGGTGTTGATTGATGCGGGGGCCATGACCCCAGGTGCCGAGGTCAAGTGATTCGCGATTGGCGCCAAGAGCGCGACGATGCGCTGCTTCAGCTCGAACGTGAGAAGAAGCCCGAGCTGCGTGCTGAAATTGCCGAATCGCTGTGTCAGCTCGCCAGCGAAGTGGGGCAAGAAGAGCTCGACGAATTCGCGCCGGTGGTGGTGCGGTTGCTTGCTGACCGCCAGCCCGAGCTGCGCTGTGGAGGTTTGGCCCTCGGCTCGCAGATTTTGCCCTTAGACGAGGCGCGTGAGTTGTTGTCGCGGCACTTGGCTGACGATGCCGAGCGCATTCGTGTCGAAGCCGCGGGGCGGTTGGCTGACTTGGCATTGCCCGATGCACGGGGCGCGTTGGCGCAGGCGCTCACCGACGAGAGTTTCTCGGTGCGCTTCGAGGCGGCCCGCGGCATGGCGGCGCTCAAGCACAAGGCCGGTTTAGAAACATTGGTCGAAGCGCTCGACGACGTCGGCTTGCGTTTTCGGGCCTTGGCGATTCTGGGCGAGCTGGGTGAAAAAGACGCACAGCCGTACGTGAAGCGGGTGTTCGACAAATGGTTGCTTTCTGGCTTTGAACGCACCCAAGCGGCCGCCACGTTGGTGATGTTGGGTGACGAGAGCGGGCTTGAGCATTTGATGAAGCGCACCCGCAAGCGCTGGTCGCCTGACCGCGCGCTCGCCTTGGAGCTGCTTGGCCGGGTGAAAGCTGAAGCTGCGCGGCCGTTGCTGCTCAAAGCACTGGCTGACCCCAAAGACACTTGTCGGGGGCCCGCGGCGCGGGCGTTGGGCTTGCTCGGTGGCGAAGGTGCACACGACGTGCTGGTGCAGACGCTCGATGACAGCTCTCTCGATGACGATGTGCGGCTCGATATTGCCGAAGGGTTGTGTCACTTGAATACGCCCGAATCACTCGATGCTGCTCGCCGCGTCAAAGTGGCCGGTGAAGAAGCGCGTCACGAATTGACGGCGATGTTGCGCGATCGCGAGGCCGCATGAAGCTGATTGACGCTCACTGTCACCTAGAGACAAAAGATTTTCCCACCGCTGACGACGTGATTGCGCGCTCCCAAGCCGCGGGTTTGGTGCACGCGGTGGTGGTGGGGCAGTGGCAGAAGCCGGGAGATTTCGGCAGCGCGGTGGCGTTGAGCGCACAGTGGCCTGATTTTTTGTCACCCACCATGGGCATTCACCCCCACGACGCGGCGCAGGCCACGCCTGAAGACTGGGCGCAGCTCGAAACATTGTGTGCGTTGCCGGCGGTACGCGCGGTGGGCGAAACGGGGCTCGATTTTTATTACAACCACTCGCCCCGCAACGCGCAGGACGAGGGGTTTCGTCGGCAGTGCCAGCTGGCGAAGCGACTCGACAAACCGCTTGTCGTACACGTGCGCGACGCCCATGCCGAATGCGCGCACATTCTCAAAGAAGAGGGCATGTCGAAGGGCATGATTCACTGCTTCACCGGTGACTGGGAAGCCGGCAAGCGCTACCTCGACATGGGGTTTCATCTCTCGATTTCGGGCGTCGTTACGTACAAGAAAACAGAAGCCCTCCAGGCCGCGGTGAGCTATGCGCCCTTGAGCCAGCTGCTGCTTGAAACCGATACGCCGTATTTGGCGCCGATTCCCCAGCGGGGCAAAAAGAATGAGCCTGGCTACATCGTGCACACCGCCGCGAAGGTGGCCGAGCTCAAAGGCGTGCCGGTTGAAGAAGTGGCGCTGACCTGCGCGCGCAACGCGGTGACGCTGTTGGCGCTTCCCGTAGCTCTCTAATTTGTTGGGTCTACATTGAGCGTGGGCGGCGTCATCAGCAGCGCATCGGGCTCGAAGGTCAGCTCCGCGTCGTGCACCGACAGCAGTGCTTCTAGCGCGGGTTGACCCCACAGCCCGTCGCTCACTGCGTGCACGATACGGCCTTGCTCGAAGTGAAGCACCCCGTGGTGCGAGCCATGCATCAGCGTCAGCCGGCCCGTTTTTTTATCGCGACCCACCCATGACGCCAGCGTGCGCAACGGCGTTTCATGCAGCCCACTCTCGATGGGGTGGGGGGGCGCGCCGTGTTCTGCATCGTCGGCGAGCAGGCCGGTCAGCGTCGTTTCGGCTTCGGCTCGGTCGATGGGCAGCTTCAAAAACGCACTGGCGCCCACGTGGTGAAGGCGGCTGCTTGCTTTGGGGTCGCTGGGCTCTCCCAGTACCACCACCGGCAGCGCGGCGCGCTCGGGCCGTTTGCGCAGCCAGTGCACCAGAGCAGACATTTCACTCACGCCGAACTTTAGGCCGAGGCACAGCACGTCGGCCTCGCGTTCTAATACCGCGTCGGCGGCGTCTTCGAGCGTGGCCACGCAATAGGGCTCGACGTGGAGCGGAGCGAGGGCGTCGAGCAAGTCAGTGCGCGTAGCGTCGTCGCGGGTGCAAATCACCACGCAGCGCCCGTCACCGGCGATAGCGCGGGCCAGTGCCTCGTGCGAGGTGACGTGCTTGAGCGCGTCGAGCACCGCAGGGTCGAAAAGCGTGCCCGCTTCTTCGCCCAGGTAACCATGTGCATCTGACGCATTCACCGTCTGACCGAAGACGTTGTGTGCGCGCGTGGTCAGGTCGACCCAGGCATCGACGGCAGAGAGAATGCGCGCACCCCAATAAATCGCCTCGCCTTTGAGGCCTGCCGGCAGCCCCGAGCCGTCGAACGCTTCGTACCGGTGCAGCAACGTCAACCTGGTCGCCCGTGCCACCGTGGCGGCGTCAAAGAGTTGCAATGGCAGGTGCAGCGCGCTCTGGGCCACGGTGCGTTCTGCCGGGCGCCGCGCCAATGATTGCAGTGTGAAGTGGTGGTCGGCCAGCTGGGCGACGTCGTGCACGTACGCCGCGACCCGAATGGCCTGCACATCGAGTGGCCCCACCCCCAACTTGCGTGCCGTCGCCGCGCACAACCGCGCCACCCGGGTTGAGTGCGCCGGCCCGTTGGGTTTTACCGCGTCGAAAAGCCGTGCCCACTTCGCCATCATGTGGGTGAAGGCGTGGCTTGAAACCACTGAAGGAAAACGTTCCCACTTGCCGCTCGGCACCGCGGGCAACGTTCCTGACGATTGCGCCGCGGCGCGGCCGGGCGAAGTGCCTGCTTCGTAGGCCCGCGACAGCAGCACCACTTCATCGCGCGGAGGCTTGCTCTCGTCGAACGCCGCGGTGTCTCCGTAATAATTTCGGCGAATGCCCGCCACCAAGGTGCTGCGCAGGGCAACGTAGGCGAACACTTCGTTGGCGCCGCTGACGGTGCGCACTTCGCGAATCGCTTCGGAGTTCAGTGGGTCGGCCATGACCACTGAGAGCAGCCCGCGCTCGGCGTCGAAAGCCAAGGGCAACACGTGCTGCCCTTCGCACAGTCGCACCGGCACTTTGTCCAGTATGTCCGAGGGAATTTTGGCCTTGGCGAGCTTTTCGGCCGAAACAAAGCGTGTCTTCAATTCACCGGCGAGAAAACGCAGCAGCGCTGCTTCGCTGATTAAATCGAGCTCGAAGAGACAATCACCCAGCCGGTGCTGGGTGAGCGCCTGGTGCTTGAGCGCCTTGTCGATGGCCTCGCTCGAAATGAGCCCGGCTTCGACCAATCGTTCTCCGAGCCGCGCGGCCATGTTTATGACGGCGTTTTTTCGCTCTCGCCCGACAGCTGCGTGAAGGACTTGAAGATTAAGTCTTTGGGCAGTGAAGGATCTCTCTCCGTTGCCGGTTCTTTGGCGGGGGCGTCGTTTTTCAGCTCAACTTTGGTTTCAGGCTTGTGCTCGACACGTGGGCCACGGCCGCGTTGTCGAGGCGGCTGACCACCTTCTGAATGGCGCTGCTGGCTGAACTTTTCCAAGTGGTGCACCAGTGCTTCGAGGCCGGCGAAAATCACCGGGTCATCGAGCAGGGTCAGCAGCCGCGCGCGCAACGCCTTCTTGAAGGCTTTGTTGTCGTGGCGGTGCTCCTTCTCTTTGGTGTGAGGTGCCGTTTCTGGCGGAGGCGCTGGAGGGGTGAACTCTTTTTCGTCCATCGGCTCGGGGTCTAAGCGGTCTAACGCTTCGATGACCAGCTGCGGCTTGTTGTGAAAGGTAATCACCCGGCCTTTGACCAACAGGTAGTCTCTGTTGGCGAAAGCCGTCTCGACGGTCTCGACGTTGTCGAAAACACGCGCCTCGAGCTCGCCGGTTTTGTCGGCCAGCGTCACCGCCAAGAAGGTCTTGCCTTGCCGGCTGGTGCTCTTTTGTTTCTTAGTCGCTCGGAAAACGGTGTGAACGGTGTGGCCGGCCTGAATGTCGCGCACGTACACTTTGCGCACACGTTCTTCAGAGGTCGAAGGCAGGCTTGAATTTGGGTCGGTTGCGGTTGTCTCACTCATAGCGCGGCCACCCTAATTCATGTGGTGGGCGAAACGACAGACGGTAGGATAAATTTCATGATTCTTTCTTCGATGGCATTGGTTGCGGCACTGGTCGCAGGCGCAGACGAGCCCAAGTGGGAGCAGGCCGGCAAGAAAGACGGCATCACCGTTTTTTCGCGCGCGCGTGAAGGCTCTGACGTGCTCGAGATGAAAGCGATTGGGCTCATCGATGGCTCCCCGCAAGAGGTGTTCGACGTGCTGTGGGGGTGGGGTGATTACAACAAGGTGATGCCGTACACCGAAGAGTCGAAGGTGCTGGGCACCGAGAATGACGGCAAAGTGACGCTCTTCTACAGTGTGGTGAATGCGCCGCTGGTCGCCAAGCGCGACTACGTGATTCGCGTCACCAACGCGTCAGATTGGAAAGACGGCAAAGGCTTCATGAAGAGTGAGTGGAAGGCCATTGTCGACCCCAAAGTGCCTGAGCGCGACGGTTACGTGCGCACCAAAATCAACGACGGCTGGTGGCTTTTAGAGCCGCGTGAAGACGGCAAGAAAACCTTCGCTACATACTGGGTTTATACCGACCCGGGTGGGTCGATTCCCAAGTTCATTGTTAACCGGGCCAACGGTTCGGCGGTGCCCGACGTCTTCGCCGCGATTCGCAAAGCGGTGGCAGAGAAGCGGGCCAAGGGCGCGAAGTAGCGCAGGCCTTTTTGAGTTATTGGGAGCAGATACATTCAAACCTCTTCGCTGCGACTGACTCCGCTTGGGCGCCTTGTCTTCGAGCAGGTTGAAGAGGGCCCAGCGCTTGACCCTGCTCTGGGCGAGCGCCTGGGTGAGGCATTCGCCCGTGGTTCAGGCCACGGGCTGCTCAGACTGGGTGGCGAAGGCATAGGTCATGTGTTGCCGCCCATCTTCGCGTGGTGGCGCGAGCTGGGAGCGCATTTTCTGACGGCGCTGTGCACTGGCAATGCGGGTGGCGAGCAGCTCTCTTTACCCCCTTTTCCCCCTGAGCCTGAACTACAGGCGCTCGCTGGCTCGAGCCCGCTGATGACAGGGGGCGAGTACATCACCGTCTCGACGTTGCAAGCGCTTTGGGTTGAGACCGCAGAAGCCTTCACCACCCAACTGGGCGAGGCGAAGACGGGGCTGCAAGCTTTTCTCAAGACGCTCAACCCGGCATGGAACCTCGTGGGCCGGGTGCACTTCAATCTCGCAGAAAACCGGCGAGACGAGGCGGCGCCTTTTGCGTTTCTCGCCACGTACACCAGCCGGCTCTCGGCTCACGGCAAGGCACAGCACCTCCCCTTGGGCCAGGCGTTGAGCGAATACGCCGGAGGCGCGAAAAAAGAACGACTCCTGTCGTTGCTCCTGCCCGTACAGCGCGCCGCTGAGCACTGCCCTTGGCTGAAAGAGTTGGTCGACACCGGTGACGTCTTTCACCCCTTGCGCTGGTCGGTGAATGACGCGGTTCGCTTTCTGGGCGACGTTCCCGCGCTCGAGCAAGCGGGCGTGGTGGTGCGCATGCCGACCCACTGGCGGGCGGGGCGACCGGCGCGCGCCCAAGTCACCGGTAGCGTCGGCGCGCGAGCACCCGCGGGCCTCGGTAAAGAGGCGCTGCTCGATTTCGAGGTTTCCGTCACCCTCGACGGCGAGCCGGTGACGCCCCAAGAGCTCGAGGCACTGCTGGCGAGTTCAAGCGGGCTCGCGCTGATCCGTGGCCAGTGGGTTGAGGTTGACCGCGAGCGTACAGAAAATGCGCTCCGGCAGTTCAAGGAAGCCGAGCGACTCGCGCGCGAGGGCGGGCTCACCTTTGCTGAGGCGATGCGACTGCTCGCGGGCGCCGCCATCACGGGTAGCGCGATCGAAACAGCCGACGTGAATTGGTCTCGGGTCATGGCGGGGCCGTGGTTGGCCGAAACGCTCAAGCGGCTGCGATCGCCCGAGGGGCTGGCCAAGGCCATGCCAGGGCACGAGCTGCGAGGTGAACTGCGGCCGTACCAGCAAGTAGGCGTGCAGTGGTTGAACCTGCTCTCGCAGTTGGGGCTGGGAGCTTGCCTCGCTGACGACATGGGGCTGGGCAAGACGATTCAGGTGCTCTCACTGTTGCTCGTGCAGAGACAGTTGGCGGCGAAACGGCCGAGCCTGCTCGTCGTGCCCACGTCGCTGCTTGCCAACTGGACCACCGAGATTGAGAAGTTCACCCCGGGTCTGAGCGTGCTCTTGGCGCACCCGTCGGCGATGCCCGGGGCCAAGCTGAAGGCGCTTTTCGAAGACGAGCTTGGGGCCAAAGACTTGGTCATCACCAGCTACGGCACGCTGCTTCGCCTGCCCTGGCTCGAGAAGGTTTCATGGCACCTGGTTATTTTAGACGAGGCGCAGGCCATCAAGAACCCGGGCGCCAAGCAGACGCAGGCCGCGAAGAGGCTCAAGGCGCGGGCGCGCATCGCGCTGACGGGTACTCCAATTGAAAATCGGCTGATGGACCTTTGGTCGATGTTCGATTTCATCAACCCAGGCTTGTTGGGGTCAGAGAAAGAGTTCAGCGGTTACGCCAAACGGCTCGCCGCTGCGTCTGGTTACCCGTACGGTCCGCTGCGCGATTTGGTTCGGCCTTACATTCTGCGCCGCCTCAAAACCGATAAAGCGGTCATCGCCGATTTGCCCGAGAAGACCGAGATGAAAGCGTTTTGCCCGCTTTCGAAGAAGCAGGCCGCTCTCTATCAAGAATCTGTTGATGAGCTGCGCAGAGAGCTCCAGGGCATCGATGGCATCAAACGCCGGGGGGTGGTGCTCGCGTTCTTGATGCGGTTTAAGCAAATCTGCAATCACCCTTCGCAGTGGCTCGGCGACGCCCTGTGGGAAGAAGCCGATGGCGGCAAGTGGGGGCGGCTGCGCGAAATCGCAGAGGTGATTGCCTCGAAGCAAGAAAAGGTGTTGGTCTTCACCCAGTTTCGTGAGGTGACTGAGCCGTTGGCGGCGTTCTTGGCGGGGGTGTTCGGCCGCTCGGGCCTCGTGTTACACGGCGAAACCCCGGTGGCGAAGCGAAAGGTGCTGGTGCAGCGATTTCAAGAAGACGAGTCGGTTCCGTTCTTGGTGCTGTCGCTGAAGGCGGGAGGCGTGGGTTTGAACCTTACCGCGGCGTCACACGTCGTGCATTTTGATCGCTGGTGGAACCCGGCTGTCGAAAACCAAGCCACTGACCGCGCTTTCCGTATTGGCCAGAAGAAGAACGTGCTCGTCCATAAGTTCGTGTGCAAGGGGACCGTCGAGGAAAAAATCGACGTGCTCATCGAAGCCAAAAAGCAACTGTCGCAAAATCTGATCGAGGGCGGCGCTGACGCGACCTTGACCGAGCTCGACGATGAAGCGCTGCTCGACTTTGTGAAGCTGGACCTCAACGTGGCAATGAAGGAGTAATCGATGTTCTACGAGTGGCGTCCGTATGTTTCCGTGGCCCAGCGCAGGCGCAATGCTGAGCGCGAGATGCAGAAGCTCAAAAAGAATGGCCACCCTGTCACCCCGGTCGTCATCGAGGGCAAGACAATCGCCCAGACCTTCTGGGGCAAGGCGTGGTGTGACAACCTCGAACGGTACAGCGATTACGACAACCGGTTGCCGCGTGGGCGTACGTACGTGCGTAACGGCTCAGTGGTAGACCTGCAGATTTTTGCCGGCGACGTGAAGGCGATTGTTAGCGGGTCTGAGCTTTACAAAGTATCTGTCAAGGTTGCTCCGGTGCCCAAGGCGCGGTGGGCGGCGCTCTGCACAGAATCGGCGGGGGCAATCGAGTCGCTCGTCGAGCTTTTGCAGGGCCGCTTTTCGAAAGGCGTCATGGAGCGCATTTGCCAGCAGAAAACGGGGCTCTTCCCAATGCCGGCCGAGCTTGAGTTTTCGTGCAGCTGCCCCGATTGGGCGTCAATGTGTAAACACGTGGCGGCGACACTGTATGGCATTGGAGCGCGGCTCGATGGTCGGCCAGAATTGATTTTCAAGCTGCGAAATGTCGATGAGACTGAGCTCATCGCCAAGGCGGGCAGTGGGTTGCGGCTTACGAAGAAGGCGCCACGGGCCGACAAGGTTCTTGCAGGTGAAAATCTCGCCGAGGTGTTTGGTTTGGAAATGGCGAGTGAGGTGCCTGACGAGCCCGCGAAGCCGGCAACAGTGCGCCGGAAAGCGAAGAAAAAGCCCCGCCGCGTCAAACGCGCAAAAAAGCTCGCCTCCAAGGGCGGCAAGTAGCAATCAACGATGTCGTCGCCCGTCGTCAAAAAACAAGCCAATAACGCGCTCAGTATGGCTTGTTCTTTTTCACGGAGAGATACGTCACGCGTGCCAACAACGCTGTCGTGAGAAACAGTGGTAGCAGGCTGAACCAACTGCCGAGCACCATCATCCAAAAGGTGATGGAAGCAACGACAATCACCGCGATCAAATAACCTTGCTGCATGCCTCCCCACACCGCGTCGCCGTGACGGCGGGCTTGCATCAACAGGGGAAAGCTCGAGGCCTTTCGCCACTGCGTGTGGCCTTCCTCTTGGAGCAAGTCATCGGGACCCACCAACCCGTTGAGCCACGCTTGTTCTACCGCGCCGAAGCTCGAGTAAGTGAGCTCGCCGTCGGGAGTTCTCACGGTGAACTTCATCGATGCCTCCTGTCAGCTCAATTCATTACAAATCTGCTCAGCCACGCGCAACCCGTCGATGCCCGATGACACGATGCCCCCAGCGTAACCGCAGCCTTCACCGGCGGGGTACAACCCTTTCATCGACACCGATTGTAACGTTTCGTTCCGCGTCACGCGCAACGGCGTGCTGGTGCGGCTTTCGATGCCGATTAACCAGCCCTCACCCGAAGTAAAGCCCTTCATTTTGCGGCTAAAGCTTTTAAGTGCCTGGTGTAGCGCCAAGGTCAAGCCCTTCGGGAAAAGCTGGTTCAAGTCGGCGTGCGCCAGGCCCGGCCGGTAAGTGGTGCCGCCCGGCTTCTGCGTCAGCTTGCCCGCCAGGTAATCGGGAATGCTCTGTGCCGGCGCCCAATATTTTCCGCCTCCCAGTTGGTACGCCTTTTTTTCCCAGTGACGCTGAAAGTTCACGCCGGCGAGCGGCCCCGAGAAGCCTTCACGCGCGAAGTCATCGACCGAAACCGAAACGACAATGCCCGCGTTGGCATATTTCGAATTGCGCCGCGAGTTGCTCATGCCGTTGGTGCATTGAAAACCTTCTTCAGTCGGCGTCGGCACCACGATGCCACCGGGGCACATGCAGAACGAATACACGCCGCGCATGTCGCCGTCGACTTCGAAATTGTCGGCCAATTTGTAGTCAGCGGGAGGCAAGCGGGCGTTGGTCGCCACGCGCTCGCCGTACTGAATGGCGTTGATCATCGCTTGGGGGTGCTCGGCCCGAAAGCCGAGGGCGAAGGGTTTGGCCTCGACGAAGACTTTGCCTTCACTGGCGAGCCGCTCGAAGAGCTCACGCGCAGAATTGCCCGGAGCGAGCACCACGCGGTCTGAGTGGAGCGAGGTACCGTCGGCCAGCTTCACACCCGCGATGTGGCCGTCGCGGTAAAGCAGCTCGTCGACGCGCGCGTTGAAGTGCACCTCCACGCCTTGGGCGATGAGGTCCAACCGCAGTTTTTCCACCGAAAGCGGCAACAGGTCAGAGCCAATATGCGGCTTGCCGTCGATCAAAATTTGCCCAGGAGCGCCGTAACGCGCGAACGTCTCAATCACCTTGCGCACATGCGGGTGGTTGATACGCGTCGAGAGCTTGCCGTCGGTATACGCGCCCGCGCCGCCCTCGCCGAAGTTCATGTTGCTCTCAGGGTTGAGCGTGCCGTCGCGCATCAACTTGGCCACTTCTTTGCGGCGCTCAATCACGTCACGGCCCCGTTCGAGCACGACGCTCTTCACCCCTCGCTCGAGCAGCGCCAAGGCACAAAACAAACCTGCGGGCCCTGTACCGATGATGATCGGCTTGGTCGCCGGCTGCCGCGTAACCAGCGGAGCAGGCAGCGGCGGCGCGTCGACCGGCGAGACATCGGGCGGCAGTTGTTCAAGCCGCGCCTCGTCTTCGACCTCAACCTCTAACGTGTAGATGTAGCGGGGGCTGTTTTTCTTGCGTGCGTCGAGCACGCTGCGCACCACCCGCACCGATTTCAACGCCGCGGGAGCGACGCGCAGCTTTTCAGCCGCCTTCTTCTGAAGGAGCGTGTCGGGCTCGTCGAGCCACAAACCAATATTGTTGATGCGCAGAGCCAACGACAAAACCCTATATCTGATGACAACTTAGCTGCCCAAAAGTGCATAGCCGGGTACGCAGCGAAAACTCCCAACCCTTGAAGTGCGAAGCTGCTTATACGCCATGACAAAGCCGTGACATTGTAAATATGCTTAATCGCTAATGAAAAATGAAAAAGCGATCTGGCATGAGGGGTGAATAGAAACGCTTCTCATATTGGGGAGGCAGTCGATGAGTACCGACAAGAAGGGCACCAAAATTCTCGCGCGTACATTCTTTGCGCAGCTCCGTGCAGGTGGCTACACTCCTAACCAGATTATCGACATTTCTTCTGAGCTCATTGATCTCGTGACCAATGACCTCAAAGAAGCGCCGAAAGTCGTTTCGCGCGAGGCAGAAGTTCGCCAGAGCGCATAAAGCAGTAGCCCCCACGGGGGAGCGAACAGACACCGGACTGGATTCGGCGTTTGTCGCCCCTCTGGGTGGTGAAGTGGTAGCAGCAGCGGACCCGGCCTGGTGCCGGGTTTTTTTATGCCCGCAATCGGGGTTCAAAAAGACTGGGCCCACGAGACAATTTCAGGCATTCGCAAACAGGCGGTGAAGAAAGACTTGAAGGCTCCCGCGCCCTTTGCAGACTTTTGGGCGACGCTTTCCCTGCCCTGACGCTTTGTCATTTAGGCAGTAACGCGTGTCAGGCGCCGCTCTCGTGCCGCGGCCACCGTCACCACCCACAAGCCGAAGTTCATCGCCGAAAAGACCGCGCTCTCTGAAAACGGGAGCGACGCCACCCAAAGTAGAAAGCCGACCACGCCAAATAGCCAGTCGACCGCGATGGGCTTTGGGCTTTCGTGCATCAAGCCGCCCGCACAAATGATGAAGGGCACGCCGAGCACCACTTGCCGCTGAATTTGCACCCCATGCGAAGCGATGGTGTCGACGTTGTGCACCAGCACCGCGGCGAAAATCACCACCGTGCCCAGTGCCAGCACCAGCACACCCGCGGCGGCCGCGTTCTTCGTCACCCGCGCTTTTTCGTCGAACTGCTGCACTGCCAAGTCAACCAAGTGCTCGAGCGCGCTGTTGAGCACTTCGGCGAAGAAAACGAGCAGCACACAAAAAATCATCGTCACCTTCTCGGCCAACCCCAGCGGTATGCCGGTGCCGACGAAGCCGACCATCATCGCCGCCAACATGTGCATGCGCATGTTGCGTTGGTGCACCACGGTGTGCACGAGGCCCGCCCATGCGTAGCTTACCGACGCCCAAAACGTGTTCGGGCGTGTGGCTTGAAATAAAGGAGGCCGCTCGCCGACACTCACTGTTTGGTCAGCGTGAAAGCGCCAGGGTCGAACGAGTTGCTGGCGTTGTCTTCGTACGTCAGCGTGTTGCCGTTGACACAGTAGGGGTAGCTTCGCTCGGCGTTGCTACCGGGGCTCGAGGTAAAGGTAGTGCCCTGCGCGGTGTACGGCGCCGAATCAATGGCGCCTGCGTCGATCGAGGCCACGCAGTCGCAGCCGCCATCGATGCTCGCGCTGCTGCCGCAGGTGCTGCCGGGAAACACGAAAGACAATGCCGTTTGAATCGTGTCGCAGCCCAAGAAAGCGCAATTGCTCGGCACGGTGATGTGGCCTGTGGCCTGAATGTGCACGTTGCGGCCCACGGTGTCTGGCGTGAAGTAGAGCGCGCCTTGGCGTGTGCCCACCCAGCTCGATTGTGCCGTGGAGCAGAACTGCTGAATTTGGCTCGGAGGCACCGCGCATGCCTCGGTGTAGTAATACAGCCCGCTCAGCGCTCCGCCGCAGGGCGCCACGGTGTTGGGGCAGCCGCCGTCGAGCGCGAAAGTAATGGGAATGATGGGGGGCGTGCCGGCGTCGAAGGTAAAGGGCGTGCCGCCGCCAGTGCCAATGCTGCCGCCCGTGGCCGTGCCGCCTCCCGTGCCTGTTCCACCGCCGGTCGCGGTGCCGCCGCCGGTGCCAATACCGCCACCTGTGGCCATCATGCCTCCGCCGGTTCCCGTGTCGCCGCCGGTTGCCATGGTGCCGCCCCCCGTTGCCGTGTTGCCGCCCGTGCCGGAGCTGCCACCGCCGGTGCCGCCGTCACCGTCACTGACAGGCGTAAAACCGCACGCCGCGATGAATGCGAAAACAAGAGCTGCGCCGCTGACCCGAAGCGAATAGGAAACGTTCATAGGGGGCTGGCATCTACCCGAAAAGGAAATGAATCGCCAAGCCTGTGCTCGTTGACGTTGCAGCACCCGGGGCCTACGTTGCGCCGGCGAAAACGGTACTCACTTTTTAGGGAGCTAACATGGCCATCAAGTTCGCGATCAACGGGTTCGGCCGCATCGGCCGCTGCGTGCTGCGCTCGGCGCTGCAACGCCAAGAGAAAGACATCGAGATTGTCGCTATCAACGACCTCGACAAGCCGGCCACATTGGCGCACCTCTTCAAGTACGACTCGGTGCACCGCAACTGGCCCGGCACGGTGAAGACGAGCGAAAAGGGCTTCGTCATCGACGGCAAAGAAATTCGTGTCACCGCCGAAAAAGACCCCACCAAGCTGCCGTGGAAAGAGCTGGGCGTCGATGTGGTGCTCGAGTGCACCGGACGCTTCACTGAAAAAGAGAAAGCCGCGCAGCACCTCGCCGCGGGTGCAAAGAAGATCATCATTTCGGCACCGGGCAAAAACATCGACATCACCTTGGCCTACGGCATCAACCACACGTCGTACGACTCGGCGAAGCACCACGTCATTTCCAACGCGTCGTGCACCACCAACTGCTTGGCCCCGGTCGCCAAGGTGCTCGACGACGCCTTCGGTATTCAGAAGGGGTTGATGACCACCATTCACAGCTATACCAACGACCAACGCATTCTAGACCTCGTGCACGATGACCTGCGGCGTGCGCGCGCGGCGGCGCTCTCGATGATTCCGTCGAGCACCGGCGCAGCCAAGGCCATCGGCGAAGTGCTGCCCAACTTGAAGGGCAAGCTCAACGGCCTCGCGGTGCGCGTGCCGACTCCCAACGTGTCACTGGTCGACTTGACGGTGAACCTGAAGAACAACGCCACGGTCGAACAAATTAACGCCGCGTACAAAGCGGCCGCTGAGGGCCCGCTCAAGGGCGTGCTCGAGTACAGCGCCGAGCAGACGGTCTCTATTGACTACAACGACAACCCTCATTCGGCGATTTTCGACTCGACCAACACCTTCGTGATTGAAGGCAACTTGGTGAAGGTCATGGCTTGGTACGACAACGAGTGGGGTTATTCGAACCGCATGGTCGACGTGGCCAAGTTCATCGGGTCGAAGCTCTAAAATGATTCGCTCCATTGACGACCTGCAGCTGGCGGGCAAGCGCGTATTCATTCGCGTCGACTTCAATGTGCCGCTCGAAGGCAAACGCATTACCGACGACACGCGCATTCGCGAGGCCTTGCCCACCATTCGCAAGGCGTTGAAAGAGGGCGCCAAGGTGATTTTGGCGTCGCATTTGGGGCGGCCGAAAGGGGCTGACCCCAAGCTTTCACTCGAGCCAGTGGCCGAGCACTTGTCGAAGCTGCTCGGCGCTGAACACGAGGTGCTGCAGGCTGACGACTGCATCGGCGATGGCGTGGCGAAAATGGCGAAGGAGCTCAAGCCTGGCCAGGTGCTGATGCTCGAGAACCTGCGCTTTCATGCTGAAGAAGAGAAGAACGACGAAGGGTTTGCCAAGGCGCTCGCGGCATTGTGCGACGTGTACGTGAATGATGCGTTTGGTACCGCGCACCGGGCGCACGCGTCGACCGCGGGCATGGTGCCTTTCGTGAAAGAGAAAGCGTGCGGCTTGCTCATTCACAAAGAGCTCGAGCAGCTCGGCAAGTTGGTGAAGGGCGCCGAGAAGCCGTTTGTCGCGGTGCTCGGGGGCGCCAAGGTGTCAGACAAAATCAAGGTGATTGAGAACTTGCTCCCCAAGGTCGATGCGCTCTTGGTGGGCGGGGCGATGGCGTACACCTTCTTGAAAGCGCAAGGCGTCGAAGTGGGCAAGAGCCGGGTAGAAATCGACAAAATTGACCTGGCGGGCCGGCTGCTCGACTCGGCGAAGCGGCTGGGTGTGCAGCTGGTGCTCCCGATGGACCATATTGCCGGCGAGTCACCTGATGAAAAAGCGAAGCCAGTCGAAGTGCACGAGCGCACCATTCCCCCCGCGTTGATGGGGCTCGATATCGGCATCAAGACCCGCGACAATTTTCGCCAGCATATTCGTGGTGCGCGCACCGTGTTGTGGAACGGACCGATGGGTTTGTTCGAAGTGCCGGCGTTTTCTGAAGGCACGCGGCAAGTGGCGCAAGCAATGGCCGCCAACCGTGAAGCGCAGACGGTGGTGGGCGGTGGCGACAGCGCGGCCGCGGTGAATGAGTTCGGTCTGGCGTCGAAGATGACCCACGTGTCGACGGGCGGCGGCGCGTCGTTGGAGTTCTTAGAGGGGCGCGAACTGCCCGGCATCAAAGCGCTCGAAGTTTGAAAGAGGAACGCATGACGCGACGCTGCTTCATCGCCGGCAATTGGAAAATGAACAAGACCGTCAGCGAGGGCCTGGCGCTGGTGCGTGAATTGCGCGGCGCGCTGTCGATGGTACGCGACCGGGTTGAAATTGCAGTGGCGCCTCCGTTCAGCGCGCTGCACCCGGTGGCCAAGGCGTTGGAAGATTCGAACCTCGTGCTCGCTGCGCAGAACTGTCACTTCGAAGAGAGCGGCGCGTTCACCGGTGAAGTGTCAGCGCCGATGCTGAAAGAAGTGGGCTGCCAGTACGTCATCGTCGGCCATTCGGAGCGCCGGCAGTTTTTTGGAGACACCAACGAAGGTGTGGGCCGCAAAGCGCAAGCGGTGCTCAAAGCTGGCATGAGCCCGATTGTGTGCGTGGGTGAAACGCTGGCCGAGCGCGAGGGAGGTAAAACGCTCGATGTGGTGTCGGCGCAGGTGAAAGCGGCGTTGGGCAGCATTCCCGCGGGGCAGGGTGAGCGCGTGGTGCTGGCATATGAACCAGTGTGGGCGATTGGTACGGGCAAGACGGCTACCAGTCGGCAAGCGCAAGAGGTGCATGCGCACGTGCGAGGGTTGCTCAAGGAGCTGTGGGGTACCACGGCACAGAAAGTGCGCATTCAATATGGCGGGTCAGTGAAGCCCGACAACGCGGCTGAGCTGTTGTCGCAGCCTGACATCGACGGTGCGCTGGTGGGCGGCGCGAGCCTCAAAGCCGCTGATTTCGCGGGTATTGTTAAAGCCAAAGCCTGATTCTTCTGGTTACGCCGAGGTTGTGTTCGGGCCTCAAGTTGTGGTTAACCACGCCCCCTCACTTTCAAGGATTCTCTCGATGGAGATCTTCGCTTCCGTAGTTCACGTGCTGCTCTGCATTTTCATGATCTTCGTCATTCTCCTTCAACCGGGGAAAGACGCGGGCATGGGCGCGGCGCTGGGCGGTGGAGCGGCGACCACCGCGTTCGGCGGCCGCGGTGCGGTTACCTTCTTGAGCAAGATTACGGCGGTGTGCGCGAGCGCGTTTTTCCTCACTTCGCTTGGGTTGTCATTTGTCGGGTTGAGGACGTCAGTTGCTTCAGGCATCACTGCGCCGAAGAGCGCTCCCGCAGCGGCGGTGGCTGACGCCGGTACCAAGGTGCCTGAAGTGCCTGCGGCTCCCGCACCGACTGATACGACGGGTAGCACGGGTACGCCTGCACCAGGTACTGAAGCGGCTTCCGCTGAAGGCAGTGCGATTCCTTCGCCGGCAGCTCCCGCGGGCGAGGCGAAAAAGCCAGGCACTCCAGAGCAACCCAAGTAATTGGGAAGGCGCTAAAGAAAGATAAGTTCGCAGTTGCGGTGACGTGTTGTAGGTAGGCGGTGCAGTAGCGGTAGTGGAAATGCCCGGGTGGTGGAATTGGTAGACACACCATCTTGAGGTGGTGGCGCCGAAAGGTGTGGGGGTTCGAATCCCCCCTCGGGCACTTCTGGTACTTCTTTTGCAAATGTTGAGCGAAGCATGTGCGGGCTCTAACGTGCTTGCCCGCACAGCAACAGCATCGACACTTTGAGCCGCGCTACTTCGCCGAAATGACGAGGGTGAACCGCACCATCTCGGGCGTGAGATTGCCCTGCAACAGCCGAGCAATCGCAACCCCGTTGTCGGCCTTGTACCTGTTGAGGCTCACCTCGACATCGCCGGGCTTGGCGTCGCTCTTTGCGGTGACGATGATGTTGCTGGCGGGAAATTTCTTGTCGGTAGTCACCAGAAAACGCTCGTCGGCGCCATGTAACCGAGTGAGCGTCGAGGCTGGAGTTTTGATGGTGAAAGTTCCACCCGGGCGCAGTGACACGCGCCTATTTGCTGTCATCGCAGCGGCGAATTCTTGGGGCGAAGCGAAGACTCTGCCATCGACGGGAAGGCTCTTGGGAAGAGCATGTACCGCGCCGAGACGGCCTAAGCCTTGAGGCTGAAAACGTGAACCACGCAGATGAAATGTGCCGAGCGCCATATGTAACTCCAGTGCGTCAGTTAGGTAATGCTTTCAACGGAGTATCGGTGCGCAAGGTGCAGAGGTTTCGTCAACCTGTACTGATTTTTTAAAGACGAACTGACACCTGCCGCTGCGTGCAACAGGTCTGCAGCGAGCCGTCGCAAGTTGTGAAAATTCACAAGGTTTTTTTCACCCGTATCTTTACGGGCATGAAAAAACGCGACGAGCGGCAGCTCGAGTTACCGCTGGCCGGCAAACCCAAACTCACGGTGATTAAAGGTGAGGGCAAGCGTATTCACGAGCCGCTGCAGTCGCGTGACGCGGTGGCGCGGGTGCTGATTGAAGCGGGCGCTGACTTGCTGTTGCGACGCATTTCGCACGAGCGCGCTGAAGAAATTGAGCAGCGCGTCGATGAAATTTTGAACCTCTTCGACAAGGTTGACCGGCGACCCGCGCTGATGAACACCCTGAAAGAAAAACTTGATGATCTCGAGCAGTTGATACGTGAGACCCGAAAACTGCGCAGCCACGGCCATGGCTAAGCGTGGCGCAAAGCCGTACCATCTGTCCTTAGACCGCGTTTTCTTGCCCGCGGCGCTCCCTTAACGAACGTGGCTCTCGATACCTTCGGCGAATACCGGCTGATCAAACGCTTGGCCGCCGGAGGCATGGCCGAAATCTTTCTCGCGATGCAGAGCGGGGTAGAGCGCTTCGAGAAGCTGGTGGTGCTGAAGCGTATTTTGCCGCACCTGGCCGAAAACGAAGAATTCGTAAAAATGTTTTTGGACGAGGCGCGTATCGCCGCGCGGCTCAACCACCCCAACATCGTGCAGATCTTCAACTTGGGGTCTGAGGCGAACACCTACTTCATCGCCATGGAATACATTCACGGCGAAGACCTGCGCAAAATGTCGAAGTACGCCGACGCGCAGGGCAAGCCCATTCCCCTTCCTTTGGTGTGTCGCGTCATCAGCGACGCGGCCGCGGGGTTGGACTACGCGCACAAAAAGACTGACGGTGGGCGCCCACTCGACATCGTGCACCGCGACGTGTCTCCCCAAAACATTCTCGTCACGTTCGAAGGCGGCGTGAAGGTGGTCGACTTCGGCATTGCCAAGGCGGTTGACCAAAGCCACGCCACGCGCTCTGGGGTGCTCAAAGGCAAGTACTCGTACATGTCTCCCGAGCAGGCGATGGGGCAGACCCCCGACCGCCGCACCGACGTTTTCGCGCTGGGCGTGATTCTGTATGAGCTGCTCACTGGCGGCCGGCTCTTCAAGCGCAGCAGCGACGTGCAAACGCTCAACGCGGTGACCGATTGTCTGGTGCCGCCGCCGTCAGAAGCCAACCCCCGTGTGCCGAAAGAGCTCGACGCGGTGGTGCTCAAGGCGCTCACTTTCTCGCCCGAGCATCGCTACCAAGACGCGTCGCAACTGCAGCTCGCGCTCGAAGAGTACTTGCTCAAAAACCGCATGGCGTCGTCGTCGGTGCACCTTGCGGCCTACATGCAAGATCTTTATGCCGACAGGTTGCGGCGCGAGGCGCTCGAGGGCCAGGTGATGTTCGAAGATGCCGAAGCGGTGAAGAGCGGCAGTGAAGACGAGCCGCCGCCTCTCCTGCGCAAGGCCTCGGTACCTTTGCTCAAGCCCAAGCCAGACCCGATGTTGGTTGACACCGCGGTGTCGAAGCCCGCGCCGCCGGTGTTTGACCCCGCTGAAGCGGCGAGCGATGCCACTGAGCTTGCCCCCCGCGATTTAGACAAAGAGCCGACCCGCAAGGTGAATCGCGCCCACAACCCGGCAGGCCGCCAGCCGATACAGCGCCGCGTGACCCAAGAATTTTCGGCCGACGCAATGCGCAAACGGCAGACCCTGGCCTGGAGCCTGCTTGTGCTGGGCGCTTTACTGGTAGGTGGTACGAGCAGCTTCTTGTTGTGGACCAACCGCCCGCGCCCGCAGGTGCGCTTGGTGTCGATTCCCTCGGGGGCCTCGGTGACGTTGGGCGGCTACCGTTACAAAGAGCTCAGCACCCCCTGCCTGTTGCCGCCCGTGAAAGCCAACACCTACGAGTTGCTGCTCGAAAAAGAAGGCTATGTGCCGCTCAAGACGACGCTCACCATACCGGCGAACGGCTCCGTCGAGCTGGCTCCCTACATTTTGCAGCCGGTGTTGCCCGATACGAAGTGAGGCGCAGGCGCGCTATAGGGGCATGAAAAAGCCGCCGGCGAATTTCGCGCCAGCGGCTCTTTCGAAACCGAACGAAGCGGTAAGGCTTAGTTCTTACCCTTCTTCTTCTTCAGCTCGTCGTCGATGATCGCCTTGAAGGCGTCAATCGGCTGCGCGCCCACCAGCTGGCGGCCGTTGATGAAGAACGTCGGCGTGCCGTTGGCGCCAATTTGCGTGCCTTCGTTGCTGTCTTTGGTGATTTGCGCTTCAAACTTGTTGCTGTCGAGCGCGCTCTTGAACTTGCCCATGTCGAGGCCGATTTCGCTCGCGTACTTTTCGAGCGAGGGGCGGTCCAACGCCTGCTGATTGGCGAAGAGTTTGTCGTGCATTTCCCAGAACTTGCCTTGCTCGTTCGCCGCCATCGACGCCGCGGCCGCGAGCTTGGCCTTGTCGTGGAAAGGCAGCGGTTGGTGCTTGAAGGCAACGCGCACTTTACCTTCGTATTGTTTCTCGATGTCTTTCAAGGTGGGTACCACGCGACTGCAGAACGGGCATTGAAAGTCAGAGAAAGCGACGATGGTCACCGGCGCATTTTTCGGCCCTTTGATGGGAGCGCCATTCAGGTTGATGTTGTCGACCACCACCGGGGCCGGAGCCGCGCCAGGCGCAGCCGCTGCTGGCGCCGCGGGAGCATTGGCGATCGCGTCTTCAATGAGCTTGGTGTACAGCTGCTCGGGCTTCACGCCCTTGGCCAACATGTCGTTGGCGCGCTTGAGCTCGCCATCGATGACGCTCTTGAACGCTTCGAAGGGCTGCGCACCGACAAACTCGCGGCCGTTGATGAAGAACGTCGGGGTGCCGTTGGCGCCCATTTGCGAGCCTTCAGCCGAGTCAGCTTCGACCTTCGCGCGAAACTTGCCGCTGTCGAGGGCGCTCTTGAACTTGCCCATGTCGAGACCAATTTCGCTCGCGTACTTCTCGAGCGCCGGACGGTCTAACGCTTGCTGGTTGCCGAACAGCTTGTCGTGCATCTGCCAGAACTTGCCTTGCTCGTGCGCTGCCATCGACGCTTCGGCGGCGAGCTTGGCTTTGTCGTGGAAAGGCAGCGGCTGGTGGCGGAAGACGACCTTCACGTCTTTGCTGTACGTGTCTTCGATTTGCTTCAAGGTGGGGCCGACGCGGCTGCAGAACGGGCACTGAAAGTCAGACCACTCGACGATGGTGACCTTGGCGTACTTGGGCCCCTTGGCCGGAGCGTCTTCAGGCACGTTGATCTTGCGCACTGACGGCGGGGGAGGTGCCGCGGGAGCTGCAGGCGCCGCCGGTGACGGAGCCGCGGCGGGCGGGGTGGGGCGCTCTTTCGCGCCGGCCATGATCTTCGCGTACACCTGATCAGCCGCGACGCCGGTCTTCACCAGGTCTTGCGCCTTCTTCAGCTCAGCGTCGATGAGTTGCTTGAAGTTGCCAATCGGCTGCGCGCCGGTGATTTTGATGCCGTTGATGAAGAACGCCGGGGTGCCGGTGGCGCCCAGCTTGCCCGCCAACGCCTGGTCGGCGCTGATGGTGTCGGCGAACTTTTGCTGCTTCAGGTCTTCTTTCCACTTGGCCACGTTGAGGCCCACTTCTCCCGCGTACTTCTCGAGCGATGCGTCATCGAGCGCTTGCTGGTTCTCGAAGAGCTTGTGGTGCATTTCCCAATACTTGCCTTGCTCGCCGGCCGCCAAAGCCGCCAAAGCCGCGGGCCGCGCGAAGGGGTGAAAGCTCAAAGGGTTCTGCTTCATCGCCACGCGAACTTTGTCGCCGTAGTCTTGCTGCAACTGCTTCACGGTGGTGTTGGCTTTGCTGCAGAACGGGCACTGGTAGTCAGAAAACTCGACAATGGTGACCAGCGCGTCAGCTTTACCCGCGACCTGTGCGTTGTCTAAAGGGACCTTGAGCGTTTCTGCAGCGCCGGGAGCAGCCGGAGCGCCCGGTGTAGGACTGGGAGCCACAGCGATTGACGGGCTGTTGCCCGAGGTGCCGCCGACCATTTTGCCGGCAAAGAAGCCGACCGCGGCGCCCACTAAAAGGGCAATGATGACATTGGGTTTCATAAGCTTGTGCTACTCCTTTGGAAAAAGTGCGGGCTTGATAGCAGACGCAAAACTGCCGCTGCAATACCCGGGGAGTGACTTCTCGAGGTCTAAAGTTTCAAAAGTACGGGCCGATTGCGTGAGTTTCTGGCAGGCTTAACCCCCACCTTCGAAAGACCTATGGCACCTCCCAACAAGCCCGTTCCTCCGAAGTTGAGCCCTCGCGGACAAGGCACCGGCGCGCCGCAAAAAGAGGCGTCGTTTCATTCAGCCAAGACGGTGACCGAGATGCCCGCCGCGGTCGACCCGGCCGAACTGAGCGGTGCGCAACGTCGCGAGCGGGCCCGCGTGAAGATGCAGGCGGCGATCACGATGTCGAGCGACAACAACTTCTTCAACGGCTTTTCGACCAACATCTCTGACGGTGGCGTATTCATTGCCACCGTGACGCAGCTACCCATTGGCACCGAAATAGACGTGAGCTTTTCGCTCCCCTCGGGTGAGCAAATTAAAGCGCACGGCGTGGTGCGGTGGACGCGCGAGGTGAACGACAAGACGCCCGACATCATGCCGGGGCTGGGCGTGCAGTTCACCCAGATCGATGACGCAGCGCTCTTGGCCATTCAAGACTTCGTGCGCGCCCGTGAGCCGATGTTCTTTCCTGACTAAGCGTCAGGTCAGCTTCAGCACGCGCTCTTCAAGCCGTTGTCCGCGCGTCACACCCAACAACTTCACACCCCGCTGCGCGAGCAACGCCACCGTCTGGGTGATGATGTCTTCAGGCGCGCTGACGGTTGAATCGAAGTGCACCACCAGCAAGGTGGGCGACTCTAGGCGCGCCTCTCTGCAGCCCTTGAGCGTACGCAACACCTCGAGGGGAACCTCTCCGCTGGCCAGCAGCACGCGAAACTCGCCCTGCGTGCCGGTCATGTCGGCCATCGAGGCGGCAGTCACCAGGTTGCCCTTGTCGAGCAATGCGGTGGCGTCACACAGCTCTTCAAGCTCTTGCAGGTTGTGGCTCGACACCACCACCGTGTGCTTGCCCTTTAGTTCGCGAATCAACGTGCGCACTGACGCTGCAATCTTGGGGTCTAACCCGGCGGTGGGCTCGTCGAGCAGAATCACCGGGGGAGCGCCCATAATCGCCTGCGCCATTGCCACGCGCTTGGCCATGCCGTGCGACATCGCTCCGGCGGCTACGCTCCACGTTTCGGGCAGCCCGACACGTTCCAACGCTTGTCGTGAAGCGTCGTCGGGGTTGCTCAGCTCAGACAGCCGGGCCCAATGCGCGAGCAGCTCGCCCACTTTCCAGTTGGGAGGCAAAACCGCATCTTGTGGCAACACCCCGACTTTGCCTTTGAGCGCCCCGGGCACCGAAGGGTCTGCGCCCAAAATGCGAATTTCACCCGCGCTGGGGTGAAGAAACCCGCACATCATCGAGAACGTGGTTGTTTTGCCGGCACCGTTGGGGCCAATCAGCCCATAGCAGTGGCCCTCTTGCACCATGAAGCTGACGTTGTTCACCGCAACCTTATGGCCGAAGTGCTTGCTCACGTTGCGAATGTCGATGGCGACGCTCACAGGTCTCTCTTTCGCAGCACCAGGTAACCCAGGCCCAAGAAAATGACCGCGAAGCCCAAGTGCGCAAAGGCGGCGGGCAAAAAGCGCTGCCAATGGGGGTGCATCAAGTCGTCGGCGTAGTGCCAGACTGACGAATAACGCAGGTAGGCGAGAAATGACTCAGGCCGTGCCGCGGCGATCAGCTCGTCGGTGACGGCCGCGTTGGGCACCCTGAAGAGCGAGCCCACGAAGTCTAAGCACCAGATAACGAAGAGAAAGATGATGTTGAGAAAGAGGCTCAACGCCGGCTGACGAAACAGGCTTGAGCACAAAGTGGTGAGCCCCATGTACGCCACCGAGAGCACCCACGCGCACAACCACAACTTCAGCGTCAACAGAGGCAGCGCGGTCAACGCCACATCGGTCGAAAAGGCGAGCGACAGCGCCACCATGAACAGTGTGGAGGCGAGCGTGAGCAGCGCGAGCAACGTGAGCTGCACCGCGTATTTGCCGAGGAGCAGGGAGGACCTGCGCGCCCGTGCCACCAGATAGCGCACCGAACGGTTGCCAATTTCGCTCGAGAGTTGATCAAACCCGATCAGCGCGGCGAAAAAAGGCAAGAAGCGAAGGCCCAACTTGAAGACCGCGAGCAGTACGAAAGGCATTGCGAGCAGCGCATCGGTGAGCGCGTCGTCACCTTCGGCAAAGAGCTGTTTGATAATCTGCTTTTTGCCTTCTTCGGTCTGCTCTTTGATTTTGCTTTTGACCTGCTCGCGTGTTTCAGGGTCGACCTCTTCGTCGCCCGACGCTTTTTTGAGCTGCGAATCAATCTGTGTGTTGACGCTGGTGCTGGCCTGTTTGGTGAGCAGGCCAATGCAGCCTTCGGCCATGCCGGTGAACATCATGAACAGCACGAGCAGCACCCAGAAGCGCCCGGTCTTCAAGGCGTGGAGCAGCTCTCCGCGCCAAATCACTGCGATTTCTTTCATGACTTCCAAAGCGGGCGCACCGTAGTGGCAACGCGCCGCGAGCGCCATGGTGCTTTTTTTGAGCTAAGAAAGAACCTTCTCATGGCTTCGGTTTGGCGTGCGACGTGTGTGTGTGTGCTGCTCACCGGCTCGGCGCGTGCGCAAGCGCTCGACCATGTCGAGGTCGAAGATACCGACGGGTGGGAAATTCCCCACCGGCTGACCCAGCCTCCGCTCGCGCAAGCCAAGCCGATTGCGGCGGTTGACGATCTCATGGCCCAGGCCCACCCCGGAGCCGATGGTCGTTTCTATGTCGAGCGCGGCGATGCTTCTCTCAAGCTCACCGTTGACCCAAAGCTGCAGCAAAAGCTCACCCAGTATCTCGTCGACTATGAAACGCCATACGCAGCGGTGGTGGCGATGGAGCCGGCGACGGGCCGAGTGTTGGCAATGGCCGAGTACTCGCACCAGCGCCCCGACTTGCGTGGCCTGTGCTCGCAGGCGCTGTACCCTGCGGCGAGTATCTTCAAAATCGTCACCGCGGCGGCGCTGCTTTCAGGAGACGTGAAACCCGAAACCTCGGCCTGCTTTCACGGTGGCAAGCGGCACCTGACAGAAGCGCTGCTCACCGACTCGAAGCGCGATGGGCGGTGCTTCGACTTGTCGAATGCGTTGGCTTTTAGCGCCAACGTGGTGTTCGCGAAATTCACCGCGCGTTACCTCGACACCGCCGTGCTCGAGCTGTGGGCCAACGCCTTTCGCTTCAACCGCGCGTGGAATACGGCGGTGCCCATTGGCGTGTCGAAGGCGTCGATTCCTGAAGAGCGTTTTGACTTGGCGATGACGGGCGCGGGGTTTGGAGACGTCTACATGTCTCCGCTCCACGGCGCGGCAATGGCGTCAGCGGTGGCGAATGGGGGCGTGTGGCAGCAACCGGTATTTTTCGAGCGCGACGTGGCGCCGAAGCTCTCGGAAAACCCCGCTGACCGCGTGCTGTCGCCCGAGAAAGCGAGCGCGTTGACCAACATGATGGAGCTCACCGTGACCAAGGGCACGGCGCGGCGCATTTTTCGCGAGCGGGGTTACCGGGTGCAGGGCGCGGTGGGCAAGACCGGTTCGCTCGCTGACAAAAAGCCGTTTCGTGATTACTCATGGTTCATCGGCTTCGCGCCGAAAGAGGCCCCTCAAGTGGCCGTGGCGGCGGTGGTGGTCAATGAACCCAAGTGGCGAATTCGTGCCACTTGGCTGGGGCGTGAAGCGATGCGGCTTGGTCTTGAGAGCCTCAATCGAGCTGCAAAATACCCTGAGAAATGAAGCGGCGAAATACGGCCAAGGCCTCGAGCTCGCGCAGCGGTGAGACGTTGACGATGCCCGCCAAATGCCGCTTACCGTCGACGCGCGAGAGCAGATAACGCTCAGCGGCTGACAGGTTCATGGCCTTGAGAGCAGCAGGGGCCACTTTCAGTGTCGGCACTTTGCGCTTTGACATGAGCTCCTCGCGCAGGTCGGCGAGATATGCCTGCTCGACTTTCTCGCAGAGCGCCGCGGTCTCGGCAGACGCTCCCCGCGCGTGAGCCACCCGCGCCGCTTTGAGCGCTTCTTCGAACCGCTTCTCGCCGAGCAGGTTTTGCAGCTCGGCCAGCGGGTCGCTGGTGTCTGAATCGATGTCGATGGCGATGTCTTCGCCTTCGGCATCATCGAGAGAAAGATCGACCGCTAGCTCGTCAGACACCTTCACTGCGTCGAGCCGGTAAAGAGCATAGAGCCGCTGATAGAGAAAAAAGTCGGTGGCATGCAGGGCGAGTATCAGCTCGTCGATGGTCTGCCCTGCTTCAATCATGTTGAACAGCCGTTCATCGAGAGAACCGGGCCGAGGCTCTTCAGCCAAGTTCTCGCGGTTGAGCGTCAGCAAGCAGTTGCCCTTGGGGAATGCGGCGCGAATGGCTTCCCACGCGGTGTCGCGAAACTCGCCTTCTTTGTGCACGTCGAGCAACGGCACATTGAGCTCTAAGCCTTGCAAGTCGGGAGCAGATTTGTCGGCCTCGAAAGCGAAAGAACCTTTTTCCCAGCGAAAGGCTTCGAGCAGTGTTTCACGCACCTTGAGCGAGAGCACTTGGTTCACGGTCTCTTCTTTGACCGCGCCAATCATCACCAAGATGCGGCCCAAGAAGACTTTGGTCTCTTGCTGCGTCTCGTAGGCCTTGTTGAATTGGTCTTCGGTGATGTGGCCCAAGTTGATGAGAAATTGGCCCAGGTATTCGCGCGGTGAATTGGAGCTGGCATTGACGACATTGCCCTCAACCAGGGTGATTTGCTTGCGGGTGGTTTCGTTCTCGAGATTGAGAATGCCGCTCACCCGCCGGTTGCCCAAATAGACGATGACGTCTCTGAGCGGCATCGTGCCAAAGTCGCCGTAGAGCCCACGCACGAGTGCGAAACTCCCTTCTAAAACCTAAAGTCAAAGTGTGAACGGTCTGCGACTCGATTTCTACAGCAAAGACGGGTGCTCCCTGTGCGAAGAAGCACGGCCGATGGTCGTCGCGGCAGCGTCTCGACACAATTTTTTATTCACCGAACACGACATTCGGTCATCGATGGCGCTGTTCATGCGCTACCGTCACCGGGTGCCTGTCTTAGAAATTGACGGGCAAGTGGCAATGACTTTGCGTTTCGATGAAGCCGCGGTGGAGCAAGCGCTGAGCACAGCGGCAAAGAGGGAGCGACCTTGAGCGAAGAAGGTTTAGTCACGGCGTTTCGGCCGGTGCCGCGCACGGGGGTGATTTTTGTCACCACCGAGGCGACGAAGCTGGGCTTTTCACCGCGCAACCCCGATTGGTGCAATTTGGGTCAGGGCCAGCCCGAGACCGGAGCGCTGCCCGGCGCGCCCGATCGCGTGCACTCGATTCAGATTGACGTCGATGATCAAGAGTACGCTCCGGTGCAGGGGCTCTTCGAGCTGCGTGAGGCGATTGCCGGGCTGTACAACCGGCTGTACCGCAAGGGCATGAAGTCGCAGTACGGGCCCGAGAACGTGAGCGTGTCGGGAGGTGGCCGTGCCGCTTTGACGCGCGCCGCGGCGGCGTTGGGGCACATCAACCTGGGGCACTTTCTGCCCGACTACACCGCGTACGAAGAGCTGCTCGACGTCTTCAAGGCGTTCACCGCAATACCCATTTTGCTCGAGGGTGAACGGGGCTACGCCTTCACCGCCGATGACTTGCGCAAAGAAATTCAAGGCCGGGGCTTGTCGGCGCTGCTGTTGTCGAACCCGTGCAACCCAACGGGCAAAATGATTCAGGGTGAAGAGCTGCGGCGTTGGGTGCAGCTTGCGCGCGAGCTCGACTGCGCGATGCTGATAGACGAATTTTATTCGCACTACATTTGGAACAGCGTGCCGGGTTCGTTGCCGGTAGAGAGTGCGGCCCGCTACGTGGAAGATGTGAACCGCGACCCCGTGGTGCTCTTCGATGGCTTGACCAAGAACTGGCGCTACCCGGGTTGGCGGGTGACGTGGACGGTAGGGCCTCGCAGTGTGATTGACGCCGCGGCATCGGCCGGTTCTTTTCTCGATGGTGGAGGCAGTAAGCCCATTCAACGCGCGGCGATTCCACTGCTGTCTGATGTGGCGGTAGAGCAAGAGACCACGGCGCTGCACGACGTTTTTCAGCGCAAGAAAGACTTCATGCTCGCGCGCCTGTTGCGCATGGGTGTGCGGGTCGACCGCATGCCCGACGGCACGTTCTATGTGTGGGGCAACGTGGCGCACTTGCCGGCGCCGTTGAACGACGGCATGGGCTTTTTTCGCGCGGCGCTGGAGAAAAAAGTCATCGTGGTGCCGGGTGAATTTTTCGACGTGAACCCGGGCAAACGCCGCAGCCGCAGCGCGTCTCGCTTTCGTCAGTACGTGCGCTTCTCGTTTGGCCCGAGCATGAGCACGTTGGAGACCGCGTTGAATCGTCTCGACGCGTTGGTCAGCAGCGCGATGAAAAAGGGTTGAGCGCTACTTCTTCTTGGCTGCGGCTTTTTTGTCGGCGAGTCGCTCGAGCGTTTCTTGGGCGCGCAATTGGGCAATGCGGGTAATCAGCCTGGCCGGAACGCGCTCAGTGAGAGGAAAACGAATGGTGCCTTTGCTGACTTCGTAAGGCGCGAGCTCCTTCTTGAAGGTGGTCTGCACTTTCTCGGTCGCGGGGTAGAGCGAGTAATGCTCTTTCCAGCCCGCGAAGTAAATCATCGCGCGGCCATTCAGCTTGAAGGCGGGTATTTGGTAGCTGATGACTTCGTCAGCTTTGGGTACCGCTTTTCGAATCAACCCGCGCACCTGTTTCAAAATGGCCTGCGACGCTTTGGGCTGCGTCTTCAAGTACGCGTCGATTGATTTGAAGTCTGTTTTTGCCATGGGGCCTCCAAGTCGGGCTTACAACTTCGTCTTCGCCAGCGCCAACACCGCCTTCATTTCGGCGGGCGTCACCGGCCCCACCGACAAACGGCTCGAAGTGACGAGCGCCATTTTCTTCAGCGCGGCGGTCTTTTTCAGTTGCGCCAGAGGCACTGGCACCGCGAGCGCCTTCACCGCAGCGATGTCGACCTTGGTCCAATCTTCACCTTTCGCAGTCGGATCCGCCTCGGGCCCAGTGAGAATCTTGGCGATGCCCACCGCCATTTTCTCGTCTCCGGTGTGAAAGAAGATCGCCGTGTCGCCCGGCTTCATCGCGCGCAAATTGAGCCGCGCTTGGTAATTGCGAACCCCCGTCCACTCGGTGCGCTTTTCTTTCTGCAGCTGCGCGAACGAATATGTCGAAGGCTCACTCTTCAAATGCCAATAGGCCATGAAGAAGCTCTTACCGCGCTCGCTTGAATTGAACAGGGTTACGGTGAAAACTTAAGCCGCAAGCTCGATGGTCTCGCCCGACTTCCACACCGTCACCGTCGCGTCATCGACGACCGCGCGGTAATTGACCGGCAAACGACTGGCCATCGCTTCAGCTGACGCCGCGGCCGACATGCCTGCCGCCAGCACCAATGTGCACCGGCGGTTGTCGACCATCAACGTCACGCAGCAATTCGTTTCTGTATGGCCTTCGACGGTGAATGCATTCGCCGCGATGGAATGCACGCGCTGGTTCGAGTCAGTCGTCAACACCCGAACGACCGGCAGCGCCGCGCCCGCCACGGGCAACAGCGACATCTGGGCGGCCTCTTCACGCAACAGGGGAATCACCACTGACACCTCGTCAGTGACGATGCGTAAATGGCCCTTCGTATGGCTCGAATCGTCGTACATGGCGTGAAGACGAACGCCGTAATACACGATTTCGTCCCGCGCCGCAGAATCACTGCTCGCCGGTCTTGAAAGCTGAATAGTTACGATACTTTGTGTTTTAGAAGGGTTAGCGGCCCTGCAATTGTGCCCGAAGGTTTTCGACGCCCTGGCGCAAGTTGGGAGGCTGCTCACCCACGGGCACCAATGCCAAGTAACGGTCGAAATGGGCGAGGGCGCGCACGGGGTCTTTGAGGCCCATCGAGAGGGTGCCAGCATAGAGGTGGGCTTCACCGGTGTCGGCGTAGGTTTGCGTCAGGTGCTCCAGCTCGGTGAGCGCGGCGGTGTCGTTGCCCTGCACTGCGTCGAGAATCGCCCGCTGCACCCGGGTTTGCACGTGGTACGGGTCTAAGAAACTGGCGCGGCTGATGAGGGGTGCGGCGTCTTCGAAGCGTTGGTTGCGAATCAGCACCCAGGCAGCGTTGGCGAGCGCGTCGATGTCGTTGGGGTTGTCTTGCGCAGCGGCGATGGCCTGCTGCACCTTTGCCAGCTCTTCAGGGCTGGGTGGGCGCGCCGCAGCGTTACCCCCTTGTTGTTGCTGCTGGAGGTCTTCTTTGCGCTCGGTCGCTTCTTTGTTGAGAACAAGCGCCACCACGCCCACGAAAACCGCCGCCACCGACACCCACACCACAACTTTGAGCGCGGCGCTCGCTGGGGTAACCAATGCGTCTTGCTGGGCTTTCTTGTCGGCCCGGGCCTTGGCTTTTTCAGCCGAGTGCACCGCGTCGTCACGTTGCCGCAAGAGCGCCGCCGCTTCTGACGAAAGGCGTTGCTCCTCGGCTGACCATTGCTCGGCCGGCATCAAGTGCTTGGCCTGGGCATGCTCCTTGAGCTGCGCAATCAACGTGGTGTAGCGGGCCCTAAGATCGTCGACGCTGCTTTCATGACTCGGCGCGGCTTTGAACGCCCGGCGGGCGAAGAGCACAAATGCAATGCTGGCGACGAGGCCGAACGCCAACGCCAATAAACCCTGCGTCCAATGGGTGGTGGGTGGGTTCATCGGTCGACGTCATTTCTCACTTGGGCCAGGTAGTCGTCGTCGGCCTTGGGCGGCGATACCGACGGCGCGCCAGGCGTGGGAGCTCGCTTGACTTGGGTCAGAATGATCCACAAGCCGGCGAGCAGCAGCATGCCGGGCAAAAGCCAAAGCAGCAGATTACTGCCTTGAGGTTTGGGTTTGAGCAGGGCCCATTCTCCGTAGCGGTCGACGAAGTACGACTCCACTTCGGCGTCGCTGCGGCCGGCCGCTACCAATTCGCGCACTTTGTCGAGCTGCGCCCGCGCTGCGGGAGCGGGAGAGTCAGCAATCGATTGGCCTTGGCACATGGGGCAGCGCAGGCCTTTGCCCAACCGGTGCACGCGGGCCTCGCGCTCGGCGTCGAGCGGGTCAGTGCCTTGCCGTTGGGGAGCGTATTGGCCGGTCACCAAGCCGGCTGCCAAGAGAATCAGGCCTAAGTTCATTTCAGAATCTGCGCGATGTGTTTGTCGAACGTCGACATGTTGATGGGGGCCGCGTACTTACTGACGATGACGTGGTTGCGGTCGATGAAGTAGGTCTCGGGTACTCCCGTGACGCCGTAGTCGACCGCCATCGTCGATTGGGGATCATACAGCTGTTGAAAGCTCGAGCCGCGCTGCGCGAGAAATTTCTTCGTCGCTTCTTCGGTGTCTTCGAACACCACGCCAATGAAGACCGCGTCGTTGCCGTATTTCTTCGCCGCCCATTCGAGCACTGGGTGCTCTTGCGCGCACGGCCCGCACCAGGTGGCCCAGAAATTTAACACCACCGGCTTGCCCTTCAAGTCGGCCAAGTTCACCGTGCCGTCAGCGTCGAGCCGCTTCATCGAGAACGCGGGCGCCGGTTTGCCCTCGAGCATGAAGGGCACGGCGTGTGGGTCATTGCCGAAGCTCAACATCACCGCGATGAAGAACGCCGCGCCGAGCACGCCAACAATCGCCAGAATCACATTGCGATTCATGAGGGGCTACCCGGCGCTGCTGCCGCTCCTGGCACCGTGGCGGCCCGTGCGAGGGCTGCTTTGCGGCGCGGCCAGAGGGCAATCAACGTGCCGAAGACAAAGAAGGGAATCGAGTACCAGATCCACCCCACCAGCGGGAACACGTAGGCGTTAAAGGTGGCGGTACCCGCGGCGTTGTCGAACGCAATCAGCGACACGTACACATCGCCGTGCAGCATTTCGTGCACCAGCGGCGATTCAATGGGCCGGTTCTGCGTGGGGTAGTAGTTGAGGCGCGGGCTATTCACCCCGTGGTGCTTCACTTCTTTGCCACCCGGGCTGATGACGGTGACATTGGCGCCCACCCACTCACGGTGTGGCTCGCGACCCGAGTCGAGACCGTCGAAACGAACCTGGTACTTGCCGACCGAAACAGTTTGCCCCGCTTTCACGGTGGCGCTGACTTGCTGCTTGTACCCAGCGTACGCGCCGATGGCGACGCAAATCACCACCACTCCCAAGTGCACGATGTAGCCGCCAAAACGGCGCGGCGTACGGCTCGCGCTGCGCACCATTGCGGCCCACGGTGACTCTTTTTGCTCGGCCATGCGCGACTGCGCGGGCAACACCAGTTCACGCAAGGTGATAACGGTGACGAAGCCGGCGCAGGCGAAGGTGGCGAGTGGCATTGCGCCTGGGTAGCCAAAGAGGAGTGAAAGGCCGACGCCGAGCAGCGCTCCGATGCCGGGGACGATGAGCTGCCGCTGCACCGTGCGCGCGTCGGCCGCGCCCCACGGCAGCATGGGGCCCACGCCCATTAAGAAAAGAATGCAGAGCGCGAAAGGCAAGGCGGTGGTGTTGAAGTACGGCTCGCCCACGCTCAAGCGCCGGTTCTGCAGCGCTTCGACCACCATGGGAAAAGTGGTGCCGATGAGCACTACGAAGGTGATGCCGGCGAAGAAGAGGTTGTTGAAGAAAATAGCCCCTTCACGCGACATCAGGCTCTCGACGCGGCTTTCGGCCTCGAGCATGGGCCCGCGCACCGCGAGCAAAAACAAACAGAACGCCGACATCGGCAAGAAGAAGAAGAGAAAGAATGTCTTGCCCACGTCTGACGTGCCGAACGCGTGCACCGAATTGAAAATGCCCGAGCGGGTCATGAACGTGCCCAAAATGGTGAGCAAGAACGCTCCCAAAGCGAGCGCTAACGTCCACAGCTTGAGCGACTTTTTTCGCTCGGTGACCATGGTCGAATGCATGAACGCGGTCGAAGCAAGCCACGGCATGAACGACGCATTTTCCACCGGGTCCCACGCCCAGAAACCGCCCCAGCCGAGCACCGCGTACGCCCACCACGAACCCAAGATGATGCCGATGGTGAGAAAGAGCCAGGGTACCAATGTCCACCGGCGCAACGGGCCCATCCACGCGTCGCCGATTTCGCCGCGCAACAACGCACCGGTGGCGATGCCGAAGGGCACCGTCATGCCCACGAAGCCCATGTACAGCATGGGCGGGTGAATAATCATCAGGGGATTGTTCTGCAAAAGCGGGTTCGGCCCCGGGCCGTCGGCCGCGGCAGGCACGGCGATCCACGGGTCGGCCGGGCTGGCGATGAGAAACGCGAAGAACGCAGCGACGATGCTCATCATGCCGAGCGAGAGCTGCATGTAACGCCCGTGCTCTTTGCGGTGAATGAAGGTGAACGCGATGAGGTAAATGCCCATCACGCCGCCCCAGAAGAGAATCGAGCCTTCGAGCGACGACCACAGCGAGACGATGGTGTAGATGGTCGGCGTCGAGCGGCTGCCTACTTGCGCCACGTATTTCACCGAGAAGTCGTGCTCGAGCAGTGACTTCACCATCCACACATTTGAAGCAATAAGACTGACGCCGAACGCGTAGACCGCGCGCTGCACCCAGGGCAAAGCGCCTTCGCGCCGGGTGAGGCCCGTGTACAGGCCAGCCACCGCGGCGAACGCGGCGAACACCAGCCCCAACAACACCAGCCCTGAACCGATGGCTGAATTGCTCACGGCTTCGTCGCCGAGGTTGAAGTTTCGGCGTCTGCTTCAATGGCGCGCTTCATCCATTCTTTGGTGTCGTCGCCCGGCTTCGGTGCGCGGTACTCATTCGAATGGTTCACCATCAGGCGCTTGGTTTGGAAAACGTGTGAAGCGTTATAGGTGCCTTCGACCACCACGCCAATGCCTTCGCGGAACATCTGGGGAGGAATTTGCTCGCTGGCCACGTTGACGGTGGTGGCGTTTTCGGTGAGGTCATTGGCCACCGCGAAGCGCAGCTTGGTGTGCTCCGGGTTCCACTCGATGGTGCCTTTCTTCACCACGCCGCCCAGGCGAATGGTGGGGCCATAGGCTTGCTCACCCTTCGCCACCAACTCGGCGGGGGTGAAGTAATAGACGAGGTTATCGCCGATTTTTCCGGCGGAGATGACCGCCAAGGCGATGCCCGCCACGGCGAGTGCACCGACAGCGAGTAACCGGTTTTTGGTCTCGGGTTTCACGGGCGGTTTATTCCTTCGGCTGACGAGCCCACAAAGACACTGCATACAGAACAATGCCTGTCCACGTAATGATGTAACAAGCCCAGATATATTCCCAACCGCCTTGAATACGGCCGGTGCCCACTTGGGCGAGCAGCAAATGCGTGAAAGCGCTCATGAGATGGCTCCGATGGGAGAGCGGGCGGGCAGCGCTTCGGGCAGCGCCACTTCACGATCGCGGGTGGCCTTGGCGATTTTGAAGCGGTGGTAAATAAAGACAATCAGCAGACACAGAAACGCAGTCGCGCTCCAACGCAGCACCATGGTCATCGACGGGTCGACGGTCTTCGGCGAAGACTGTCGTTGGTGCAACGAGTTCCACCACTGCACCGAGTACCAAAGAATGGGAATGTCGGCGAACGCGATGATGCCCATCACCGATGACCAGGTGGCGCGCTTTTCGGGGTCTTCGACGAAGCGGCGCAGGCCCATGTACCCAGTGTAGATGACGATTAAAATTGCCGCGGTGGTGAGGCGAGGGTCCCAGTCCCAATAGACGCCCCAGGTGGGTTTGGCCCATAGCGCACCCAACAGCACGCCGACGCAGCCGAAGTAGACGCCCACTTCGGCTGAGGCTTCAGCCAGTGCGTCGGTCACCCAACTTTTGTGAAAGAGGTACGCCACGCAGCACCCGAAGTTCAGGGTGAGTGCGAGCAGCGCCATCCACACCTGGGGAACGTGCATGTAAATGATGCGGTACACTTCGCCCATTTCGCGCTCGGCCGGGGCCCAGATCAATGCGAGGTACGCGTGCACCCCGAACATCACCACCGCTATCGCGGCGAGCACTTTCCACACCCAGGCACGCGCAGCGGCAGAAAAAACGTGGAGGCCCAACAGCGCCAGCACTACGGCCAAAATCGCCAGAGGAGTCCAGAGGGGCATGAGACGGGCTTGAGCCTTTCTCGGGTGAATGTGACGGGTTGGTAGGCTTAGGTAGCCAGGGCCGAAAAGGCAAGCCTGTCGCTGGCAACGGGTGGGCTGTTCATTCTTCTGCGCATGTGAGTCAGCAGCGCAGCTTTCAAGCCCTATTCGTCTTGACGTCGGGTACGTGTTTAGCGCCAACGTCCTACCGAAGGTCGCTCAGGACGCAAGCCGGAAGCGCCGCCAGATAGATCGCACGACTGCACCGCAGTACACGAATGGCAACCCGAGCAGTATGAAGATTTGCCCGACCCATCCTCCCGCTAGGCGCTGCCCGAGCGAGAGTGAACGCCAGCGTTTGGTTGCGAGCAGGTTCGGAGGTCTCGGCTGCGACGGACTGCCATCGTGTTCTAATCGCACCGCTCCAGCTGCGGCGAGCGCAGCCTCAACGTGTACGAGGAAGTACTCGCTGACCGGGAGCATGACCTCAAGCTGGACGCGACCCTCCGACGAGATGAGTTCTGCGACGCCATTGATCCATCGGCAGCTCAAAGCCACGTAGCTATCCGCGGCCCGAGTGATCCTCGTGCGTTCACCCGTTGACGCTTCGATCGCGGCCACGAGC
>JAIBBR010000082.1 GCA_019694575.1 Myxococcaceae bacterium | reverse complement strand
GTATCAGCGCGCCGCGGCACGTTCAAATTGAGCAATTTGCGCAAGACGTTCACGCAACGGAGGGTGTGTCGCCCCCTTGAGGACTGCCCAACGCGGCGGGTCAGGGTCCATCTTGTTGATGCGTGCGGCCTTCACCAGCATCTGGCGAAACGCGGCCGGGTTTCCCGTTAAACGCATGGCGTACGCGTCGGCCTCGAGCTCGTTTTGGCGCGAGAAATAATGGCTCACCGGCGCTGATGCGGCGACCGCCAAATTGAAGCACAAGGTAATGAGAGGCAGGGCGCGCACGTCGGCGCGCTCCTTCACGCCAAAGAGCTTACGCCGTGCCACCCAACGCAAGAGCCGCTCGGTGAACCACAAAAAGAACGTCAACGAGACGCCGATGCCCACCCAGCGCAGCCAGCGCGATTCGCCGATGTGCCCCGCTTCGTGTGCCACCGCGGCCATCACCTCGTCGGGGGTGAACGCGTCGACGAAGGTGTCGCTCAACGTCACCGTGCGGGTAGGGCCCTGGCCCGAGAAATAGGCCTGCACGCGAACGGTGGCGCGCGAGGTCACCACCACCAATATCTCGCTGACCTCGACCTGGGCCTTGCTAAGCAACCCGGTGATGCCGTCTCGCAGCGGGCCTTGAGGCAACGGTGCCTGCTGAAAATAGAGTTGCAGGCGGTATGGGTCTAACGCTGCCGAGACTGACAACCCAAGCGCCGCGGTGATGCTCAAAACCCACCACCAGTGACGGGTCTTTCGCGCCAAACCGAAGAGGCCAACCGCGAGAAAGCTAAAGGCGACGAGCCCGACTGCGTGGCCTTTCAATTCGTCGACGGCGAAATGGCCGAGCGTGTCAGTGGAAAAGCCGAACCGGTGCTCGAGCCAGTAGTCGAAGTAGAGGTCGACGGGCAGGTAGACGAGGGTGAAAAAGAGGTAGTCGATGCCCACGAAGAAAAGCGCCGTGCCCCAACCGGGCCCTGCCCAGAGCAGGTCTATTGCTTTCCAAAATGCGCGCGCGACTGGCACTTCGCGCAAGCCCTGTAGTCTGTTCGCCAGTGCCCCGGCTGCGACGTGTGCCAGGTGATAAAAGGGTCGCACCAAAAAGAAGAGCGCCAACAGCGCCACGGCCGCGTAAACCACGTCGCGCATCGCCAGCCAGGCATATTTGGGTGCGAAATACGCTTGCAGCTCGGCCAGCTGTGCCGCGGTGAAAATAGGTTCTGTCACTTCGCCTCGACCTTACGAAGGCGGGCTGCCGGCCCCTATCGGTCACTTGGCTGATGGTGCGCCAGCGCCCTTTAAGTGTGTGGCACTGGTTTATTGTCTGCCGCCGCGGGCGAGGTGCCTTCTTCGGCATTGGCCTCGGCAATCAGCAAGTCTTTCATGCGCTTCAAGCTCTCGCGGGTGCGCTCGACGAAGGGGCTCGAAGCGCCGATGCGTTCAGCGGCTTCTAACGTGCGCTCGTAAATGGTGATGGCCTTGGTAATCAGCACGCGAATTTTTTTGCGCAGCTCGAGCTTGTAGACATCAGCTTCTTCAGCATTCAGCTCGTGGGGTGCCTTGGAGTTCACCATGTGGTTGTACAAATTCTCGTACAGCGCGCCGATTTGCGCACCCGAGGCAGTGGCCCAGTAGCCGTTACCGATGCGAATCGACCGCAGGTAATGCCCTTGGCTCGAGAGCAAAAGCTCTGACTTGTACTCGAGGTCTTTCGTCAGTTGCTCCACGCTTTTGTCGGCGTCGAGCTCGACTGCTTCGTAATGAAGCCTGAAAATTTCGCCCAAGAAAAACTGCGCCTGCGCGGGAAAATAGTCTTCGACTTGGTCTTTGTCGGCCAGGTCTTGCCAGTTCTGCACCACTTTGCGCAGCGTGGCTTCGGCGGTGTCAGACTTGCCCGCTTCGAGTTCGCAAATGCCCTGCTGCACCCGCGCCTCGATGCGCTTGTTCATGCTCAAGTCGGTGCGGTTCGAGACGACGGTGAGCAGCTCGACGGCCTCGTCGAAACGGTTCATGTGGTACAGCGTTTCAGCCACGCGAAACGCGGCATCGAGCGCGTCGCCTGTGCCTTTGGCGGGGTCTGACAGCTCGAAAAAGCGGCCATAGGCTTCGTCCCACCGTTTTACTTTTTCGAGCGCCAACCCGGCGTTATAGAGCGCGGCGCGACGGTGGCGGCTTTGGGGGTGAAAGTCGCAAATGCGGCCGAAGTAGCGCGCAGCCTGGGTGAAGTCTTCAGCCGCAAAAAACGAGGTGGCGGCGGCGAATAGCTCTTCGTCGTTGAGCTTCTCGAGCTCCAAATCGCCCGTGATGTGCACTGCCTCGAATTCGACGGTCTGCTCGCCACTGCGTGCGCCGCGCGTTACCGCGCAACCGCTGGTGGTTATCAGCAGCAAAAGCCCCAACCCTTTGAGCCGCTTCATCAATGCTCCTTAACCACCCTTTGTTCTTTGTCCACTGACAGCCCGCGGCCGCCCAGGGTTCCCCCCGAAATGATGAGCATAAACCGTGTGATTCGCGGCCGCGAAACCCCCCAAGTCGCACCTTTGGCTACTGGCGCAGCCGCGCGGCGAAGCGCCCCAGCAGCGAACCCAGGCCAATCGTCAGGGCGAAGGCCACCGCGCCGTCGATGATGCCGCGCCACGGCTCGGGAAACTGCCGCACGATGAGCACCGCCGCCACAATCAACGCCACCGCCAGCCACCCGTGGCGCAGGCTGGCCTTGGGCACGTTCACCAAAGCCAGCGCGGTGAAGGGCGCGAGCACGGCGGCGAGTGCACCGGGGCCAATGCTGAAGGCCCTGTGCACCAGAGCGGGCATGAAGCGTTGGTGCAAAGCGCGAAAGCCTTCGTAGTAGCCAAAGATGGCGAGCATGGTGCCCATCGCTGTCCATTCGGCCACCGAGAGGCCGGCGTCGATGGTGTTGAGCGCGCGCGCGCCAAGCCGCCCAATGGCTTCGACAAACATTGCGGCCACGCCGAGCATGGCCCAAACGGCCGCTCCGCGGCGGGGGGGCAATTCAGTCGCGCTCATTGCCCGGGCTGCTTCACCAGGCCTGCACCCTGCGGCTCGAAGAGGTGGGCCGACGTTTGCCACAAGCTGGCGATGTCGTGCACGTCGCGCTCGAAGCGAGGTACCAAAACAAGGGGAGTGCCCGGGCACGCGTCTTTCAGGCGCTCGATGCTGCGGCGATCAGCCTGGGCGTTGGCTTCGGCTTCGTCGAGGGTTTTCACCACCCGTGCTCGCAGCCCGGCCGGCAGCTGCGACGCGTCTTCCCATGCGCGGGCTGGCACCAGAGGGTGCACGCGGTTCACCACAATGGCCGCCACCTGCAAGTGGTGCTGCTGCAGCACGGTGTGAAAGTAAATCGCCTCGTCGAGCCGCTCGGCCATGGGGCCGGTGACGAGCACGAACGACGTCGTCTGCGCCTCGAGCAGCGCCCGCGTCTGGTGCGCCCGCTCGCGAAACGCTTCATTCAAGCCGCTCAACGCCAGCATGAAACTGGCGAGCTCTTGCAGCGTCTCGGTACCCGTGAAGCGCGAAATCGTCTTCGCCACGTAGCTGGAGCCCAAGTTGAAGAGCTTCAGGCCCACTTTGCCGGCGGCCAAAGCGGGGGTGAGCAGCCACTTCGCGGCTTCGTTATCGAGAAAATCTAAAATGCGGTTGGGCGCGTCTAAAAAATCTAACGCGTGGGCCGTGGGAGGCGTGTCGAGCACCACCAGCGGGTAATTGCGCTGGGTGCGCAGCTCCCACAGCTTTTCAATGGCGATGTATTCTTGCGAGCCGGCGAGCGCGGTGGAAAGCGCCTGGTAAAACCGGTTGTTCAAAATCTTGTCGCGCTTGTCGGGGGGCGCGTTGCGCTCAATCAGCTCGTCCCAGGTGCGTTTCATGTCGAGCATCATCGCGTAGAGCTCGCCTTGGGCGGGTTGGCCGGTCTGCTCGAGCAACGCAGTGGTGATGCGCTGCTCGGTGTTGCCAAGCAGGTCTAACCCCAGCGCGTTGGCGAGCCGGCGAGCGGGGTCGATGGTGCAGACGAGTGACGTTTTGCCTTCGATGGCGGCGCGCAAGGCGATGGTGGCGGCGACGGTCGTCTTGCCGACGCCTCCCGAGCCCACGCACACCAGCACGTCGCTGCGGTGCACCGCTTCGTCAATCGGGTTCAAGTGGTGCCTTCGCGCAAAGGCGCCAGCTGTTGGGCCAGTGTTTCCAATGCGGCCCGGTCGAATGCAGGGGTGTGCACGCGGGGCAAGCAGATCACCGGCAGGCCTAAACCTTTGAGACGAACAAACGCAGACGATGACAAATGCTCGCGCACCCGGTGAGCGGCGACGAAGTCATGCGCGGCGTTTTGGCGCGACAGCGAGGCCACTTCTTCATCGGTAAAACGCGGGCCGACGAAGCTGTTGAGCACCACGGCTTGTGGTTTTATCTTCACGCGGTCTTTCAGCGCGGCATACAGCTCGATGGTTTCGTTGACGGGCATGTCTTCAGGCAGCGAGACGAGCAGCGCCGCGGTGAGCGTTTCATCGACGAGAAAATCGCGCATCCACCGGGCGTCGTTCGCCAATGCTCCCGGTGGCACGGTGTTGAGCAGCACCTGCGGCACCGAGAGAAATGTAATCGCGTGGCCGGTGGCGGGAGCGTCGATGACGATGCGATCGAACCGCCAGCTCTTGTCGGGGCGTTGCTCTTTGACGTGAAAAAGAATTTTGCCCAATAGCACCAGCTCTTGCAGCGAGGGTATGAAGCGCAAAAAGTAACGCACCAAGCGGTTTTCGAAGACCGCGTTGTAGATGCTCTCGAACTTCACAATCATCAACGCATACTCGCGCATGGCCTCGTAGGGCTGCACGTTGACCGCCCACAGGTTTTCTTCGAGCGAAGTGACCTGGGGCCCCACCGCGGGCCGCCCGAGCAACGGCGCGATGCGTTCTTTGGCGTTCACTTCGCAGACGAGCGTGCGCAAACCCGCACGGGCGAAGTCGAGAGCCAGGGCCGCCGCCACGGTGGTTTTGCCGACGCCTCCCTTGCCCGTCACGATGACCAAACGTTTATTCGCGAGGCTTGCGTTCACAGTTTTTTCTCACCTTGACATAAGTGCGAGGGAGGAATCACCATCTGTCCTACATGCTCAAGAACAACCCCATGATGAAGAAGCTGGTGGCGACCGGCGAAGAACGCATTGGCAAAATCGCCGCGCAACTGCTCGCCAACGAGAAGTTCGTGGCCACCATTCAGACCATCGTTTCGCGCACGTTGTCGGCCAAAGGCACCTTGGACAAGAGCATTCGCACCGCCTTGTCGGCGATGAACCTGCCCTCGACGGGCGACTTGGAAATTTTGAAAGAAAAAGTCGGTGAGCTCGAGAAGTTGCTCGGCACCATCGAAGGCAAGGTTGATCAGCTGCTCGAAGCGAAGAAAAAGTGAGCATGCGTCGCGTCGCTTTCATGAGCGAGAAGGGCGGTACGTGTAAGACGACGTTGGCCGTCAACACCGCCGCCTATTTCGCGCAGAAGAAAGGCGCGCGGGTGCTGCTGATTGACGTCGACACACAAGGCCACGCCGGTAAGTCGCTCGGCATCGACGTACGCACGCTGCGGTTGAATGTCTTTCACTGGCTGACCGATGCTGCGGTGACGCTCGACGATGTGCTGCACCCCACGTCGGTGCCGGGGCTGTCGGTCATTCCCGCGTACAAAGAGTTGGCTGACTTGCCACTCGCGCTCGCGAACGACGAGCGCCGCGCGTTTCGTCTGGCCGACCGGCTGGAAAAACTTTCTCCGCGCTTTGACGTGGTGATGTTCGATGCCCCTCCGTCGTTGGGCGTGGCGACGTCGAATATTTTGATGGCCACCGACGAAGTGGTGATACCCGTGGCCACGACTTACCTCGCGCTCGATGGCTGTGCCGAAATGGTGACCACGGTAGAGCAAGCGGGCAAAACGCACCCGCGCGGCGGGCCTCGTGTCTTGCTGGTTGTTCCCACGCTGTACCGAAAAACCGCGCTGGCCGACGAGATTCTCGCCAAGCTGCGGCACTACTTTCCCGACCGCTGCGCTGAGCCGTTGGCGATGAACGTCGCCATCGATGAAGCGCAGAGCCACGGCAAGACGATTTGGGACCATGCTCCTTGGAGCCGCGGGGCCACCTTGATGCAAACCATCGCTGACGATGTGTGGGCGCGCCGGCCCGATGCCGCGTTGCCGAAGTCGGCGTAAGGGCCCGCTACTTTTTTTTCTCTTCGAGCGACTGAAGCTTCTTTTCCAGCGCGTCGATGCGTTGCACCAATTGGCCCAAGTCACGGCCCATGGCGGGCAAATTACCCACCACGCCTTCGACCACCGTCTTCACGCGCTCATCGAGCTTTTTCTGCCACTCTTCGAAAGTGCGCTGCGACGTCTTGAGAAAATCTTGCGCCACGTTGGAGGGAGCCGAAGTGAGCAACTCAGTCGACGCCTCAGCACCTGGCACCGCGTCTTTACCGTCTTTCTTGAGCAGCCGGTCCAAGCCTTCTTTGGCTTCGGCCCGAATTGACTCAACCCGTGGTTGCACGGCGCTTTTAAAGAAGCCGGTCAGCGACTCGCCCGGGTGGCGAATAATTTCGCGCAGCACGTCGAGCGGCATGTGGTTCGTTTTCTTTTCGGCTTCGAAAACAATCTGCGCCAGGGTGACCGACGTCAGGTCTTCTTTGGTGCGGTTGTCGACGATTTGAACCTCGACACCTTGCTTCACCATTTCGGCAATTTCATCGAGGGTGACGTAGCGGCTCTCGACGGTGTCATAGAGCTTGCGGTTGGTGTACCTCTTGATGACCTTCGGCTCGGCCGTCGCTCGTGTGTTTTCGGTCATGGCTTTTGGGCCTCGCGCGTCATTGTTTTTGACGCAGTGCGCGAAGTGGGCGTGTAGCGCCTATTCTCGCCAGGAGCAAGCGTAGGTGTTCTGCGTTGGGCTCCTCGACACCAGGTTCACCCACACGTCAGTCGCGCCGGCTGACCGGAACGCTGCCTCGAATGCCGTGCAGTAGCTGAGTGAAATCAGCGTCGGCATGATGAAGGGTGGAAAGTCGAGCGTGAACTCGGCTTCGCAGGGCTTCTCTTTCAAGCGGGTAGACAGTGTGATGCCGCGGTGGAAAATACCCCAACGGCTGGCCGAGCCTTTCACCATGACTTCTGGGCGGGCCGAGCTCATCAACATTTTATAGAGCGGGTCAGCGAACAACGCCTTGTTGGCGGCCGCGGTCTTGGCCACGAAGTCGACGTCGAGGAGAACATTGAAATCAGCACAGGCCAGGTAAACGGCAGTGGCGTGAACTTCTGACAGCCAGTCGTTGGCGGCAAATTCGCCGCGCAGCAGTGCTCCCAGTGGTTCAGGCACGTGCTCGGCCACGTCTTCGGTGGGCAGAAAGGCTACGAATGCCCTAAACACCGAGGCTTGCTGCAGGCAGCCAGGGTAAGAGTCGAGCCCGGCGGGCAGCTGCTCGAGGTACGCCGACAAACGGGGCAGCGAAATCGATGGGGTAATTGCAATAGCGGTTGTCAAAATGAACCTTTCCAGGCTCGTGCACCTGTAGGGATAGCGCGCACGCCGAGAATCCTCAACCCACAGGTGCACCGTACGGTGCTTGACTGCCGGGCGTCATCGGACTGCCGCAAGGGATAGTTCGATCTTTCCGCGGGCGCTTGTACCTATGTCTCGCGAGAAGCTTTCGAGGGCCGGGCCTAGCCAGCTCACGCATTTCCATGAAATAGCAGCGCCCGATGTCTGTGCTGCTGACGTTGATCATCGCCGCCACGCCCGTCGCCCGATGGGAATGGTCTGCGCCAGGGCTCGAGGCCAGCTGCCCTTCTTCCGACACCGTCGCGCAAAAAGTGTCATCGCGCCTCGGGCATGTTCCGTTCACGGACAAAGCCTCACGCGCCGTTCACGTGTCAGTGACCAAGCCGGGAACCCAATTCGTCGCACACATCGACGTCAGGGAACCCAACGGGGCCATTTCGGGGCGCCGAATCACTGCGCCTTCGTGCGAAGACCTCGCCGACTCGGTCGCACTGGTGGTGGTGCTCGCGTTTGATCCGCTCAACGCTCCACCCTCCGCTGCCATCGTCGAGACGCCTCCTCCGCTCCCGGTCACACCTCCACCGGCTCCGCCCAAAGCCACATCGCTGCGAGCAGAAATCTGGTTGGGTGCCCATGCCTCACTTGGAACCTCACCTTCCTTCGCTGCGGGCGGCCGCGTCGGTGCCGCCTTGCGCATCGGCGACCACGCGTCATTCGGCATCGAAGGGCGATTCGAAATGAGCCCATCGCTGACATCGGCCTTCGGCTCTTTTGCTCCGCGCACGGGGCTGGGTCTTGCTCTGGGTTGCGGTCATTGGAAGGCGGTAGAAGGTTGCCTCGCTGCCGGAGGAGGCGCGCTGGTGCTCACGGGTTCGCGCATCGAAGAGCAAAGCGCCACCGTGCCGGTCTTCGTCGGCGGCGCGCGCGTTGGCACCTTCGTGGAATTGACGCGCTCGTTCGGGTTGCGCTTCGCCCTCGAGGGGTTGGTACCCTTCAACCGGCCCCATGTCGTCGCGGGCTCCACCACGCTCTGGGTGCCGCCGCCGGTCTCAGGCAGTGTTTTCGCGGCGGCGGTGTGGTCGCCGTGACGAGCTTGCCCCCTTCGCCACAACCTCAAAGCGTGGCAGCAGACATTTGGCAAGCCTACGAAGCTGAGCTCGGGCCCGTCTGCGCGTTTCTGCGACGTTGCGGAGCGCGCGACGCAGCCGACTTGGCGCACGACACGTTCATGGTGGCTTTCCAGCGCCGCGCCACATTCGAGAAGGGCCGGCCGCTGCGTCCCTGGTTGTTTGGCATTGCGCTGGGGCTGTGGCGCAATCAGCAGACAAAGGCCTCGAGCGTGCGGGAAACCGATGCGCCCTTGCCCGAGGTGGCGGATTTATCGCCGTCGCTCGACGAATCGCTGGAGCAGCGGCGGCGCCGTGAAGCACTGGCCCGGGTGCTTGAGAGGCTCGATACGGATCAACGCGTGGCCTTCGTGTGGCACGACATCGAAGAGCGCCCCGTGGCCGAGCTCGCCGAAAACCTCGGCGTGCCCACCAACACCATTTACAGCCGATTGCGAATCGCTCGCCAAAAAGTGAATGCCGCGTTCGCCGCCCAAGCGCGCAAGGAGGTTTCATGACCGAAGAGCTCGAACCTTTAAGCGACGCGGTTCAGGCAGCGCTCACCGCTGAGCGGGTGCACACCGTCGCGCCCAATGCTGAGTTGGTGGGCCGGCTGCGTGCCAGCCTTGACGCCGCGGCCATGGCTTCGGCCGTCGCGGCTCCCACGGCAGGGGCGGTGGCGGCTACGGCGGTGGGGGTGCCCAAGGCGGTGCTGGTGGCCGCGATGGTGGGAACCACGGTCATCGCCGCGTCAGCCGGTTGGTACGCCCGAGAGAAGACCTTGCCTCCTCCACGGGAACGCATCGTCGAGGTGGAAAAAATCGTGCGGGTCGAGGTGCCGGTTCCTGCCGCGCCGACGGAAGTCGCGGCAAAACCCAACCGAATCGAGCGCCCGGCGCCGGCCGTGGAAACTCCCGCGCAACGAAGTGCTCAGCTCTCTAAAGAGAACGCTCTTTTGGAAATGGCGCGGTCAGCGCTGATTGCGCAGCGGCCTCAAGATGCGTTGAGCGCGCTGGACACGCACGGTAAAGCATTCGCCAAGCCATTGCTGACCGAAGAGCGCGAAGCATTGAGAATTCGGGCATTGCTGCAGGCAGGCAGAAAAGACGAAGCGCGGGCGAAGTTCTCTCAATTCGAGACACAGTGGCCCCACAGCATTGTCTCGGAATCGCTGCGCAGTGCATTGTCGCCGCCGTAATTCGAAGCTTGGGTCGGTAGCGCAGAACAAGATTCGCGCCCGTGTCGTGACAAGTATGGGCGTCTGTTCACAACCACTGCGCATGAGCCATCGCCTTGTTCTGTGCGCGCTGCTGTCTTCGTGGGCCGGCAGCGTGTCATCTTGCAGCCCTCGCCACAGCGCTCACCCAACGCCCGACCTCGCGGCGCTCCGGAAACAAGTCCATTTCGCGTTTCGGGCTGATCCGACCCGAGGGTTCGTGGCCTCGCACCAGCAGCACTCGGTGGAAATCGACAGCCATGGCGTTTTGCAGTTCCGTGCCTGGCGGCGCGAAGGCGGGCAGCGTCTCGCTTCACCGCCGAGCAAGCGGGCGACCAAGTCATCGATTTGGCAGCCAGCAATGGCATCGAAGTCACGCACCACCGCTTCAAGGTTACGGTTCGCTGTCCCCAAGTCGGTACGCAGTCGGGCTGCGGTTGCGGTTCGACGGGAAGCGCGGCTTCGTGGCTTGCTGTGGCGGCGCTCGTGTTCTTTCGCCGTCGTTCTGAAACGAAATCGCGACGGTTCCACGTGACGACTCCGGCGTTCTTCTCACAACACATGGCACGATGATGACTACCACCGCACTGGCCCTGGCTGTTTCGCTGACTGTCTCGCAGTTGTACGTGAGCCCTCGGACTGAGCTCACCCAGCCCACGGTAGGGCCGTGGGACCCCGGCCATTCTGCATTCGACGCAGCTTTCGATGGAACCAACTACCTCGCCGCATGGATGGACAGGCGTCGCACCCCAACGGTGTTGGTGGGCGCTCGCATCCGTCCCGATGGCACCCTGCTCGATCCTGTAGGCCAATTGCTCTCAGTGGGCGACAACACAACACCTGACTACAACATTGCTAATAGTCCAGTGGTCGGGGTGGCCACCGATGGCACCCAAGTATTGGTGGCCTATTCGCGGTTGCGCATTTCCAGCGGCATCGATGATTTCGTTGCGCGCCGTTTCACGACCTCGTGGGTGCCCATTGACAATCAACCCTTCGTTCTTTCGCCCACGGTGGCCAACAACACCGCGGCAGTGTTTGACGGGACGAACTTCGTGGTGGCATCGGTTCACTCCGGGCAGCTGGAAGTTCGGCGCGTCGCGCCTAACGGAGTGCTGCTCACCACGACCTGGGTTGGCAATGCGCAGATCGGCACAGGAAGAATTGCCATTGCCACCACCCAAGGGATCACCGCGGTGGGCTGGATTGAAAACGATCGGCCTCGCTTCCTTCGCTTCGGCACCAATGGAGCAAAAATCGATTCCACACCGCTCACCCTCGATACAACCGATGCTGCTTATTTGAGCGTCGCCAGCAACAGCAGCGGTTTTTTGGTCGTTTGGCAGAGAAGTGGAGCGAGCTTCGCACAAGCAAGTTTGCACGCGACACGCGTCGCCACTTCCGGCAACGCCATTGATTCACCTCCACTCACGGTGGTGCCTAGTTTCTTTCCACTCGGGCGACAACCCGCCGTTGGGTGGTCGGGTACGGAGTGGCACATCACGTATGGTGATTGCACCAATCCCTGTGGAAAAAATGATGTCAAGGAACGCGGCGTTCGCCTTGGCAGTAATGGGTCTGCGCTTGGCACTAGCGAATTGCCAATGCTCGCCGTGACGAAGCTCGTCAAAAGTGCCTCGGGCAGCTTTGCATTTTCGGGATCTCCCACTCTCGACAGCTACTACTTCAGCCCGGCCTTCGTTCGTCTAAACACCGCGCTCACATCGCTCGACACCCAGCCGCGACGTTTGGCCTTCGCGGCGACACAACAAACCCGCCCCGTCGTTGCATCGAACGGTTCGGTCGCTTTGGTAGTTTGGAGGGAAGAGAACTTGGGAAAAACCTACTTGCTTCGAGCCGGTCGCGTGAACTCGACCGGTGTTCCCTTGGATCCCCAGGGCATCACGTTGAGTCAAGCCAGTGCGAACAGCGGGTACATCATGCCGCACGGTGTAGTGTGGAACGGCTCGAACTTTCTTGTGCATTGGATGCAGGCCAACAGCACAGCCCATGAGCTCCGCGCATTGCGCGTGGCCCCATCGGGTGCGCTACTCGATCCAGTCGAAGGGTTTCCCGTTATTGCCAACCAGTCAAATGCCCCCAGCGTTACAGCGGTCGCCAATGGAAAAGTATTGTTCTGTGACTCCATCGCGAGGTGCGTGCGGGTTGATTCGATGGGCAAGGTGTTGGACTTGAACCCGGTCACCATTGCACCAAATTCGAATTTCAATGTTGGAACGGATGACACTCAGTTCTGGGTGGCCTGGGTCGCGAATGGTATCGCCCGCACCTCGTCCTTGAATCCGAACACGATGGCCCTGGGACCGGGCATCAATTTGTCAACCGCGGGTTCCGCGCCCGTCGCTCCTCCGGGCCCGGTGGTCATTTCGTCGACGTCGCCGACGATCATCTGGCACGAATCGTCAACGGTTCAGAAAGCAGTGCAATTGAATGCTGGAATTCCTACGGCACCGTTCACCTTTACAGGGCCTGACCTCGAAACCTTTTCGCTGAGGAGTTTTTCCCAGGACAGGTCAACCTTGCTCGTTGGTCGTCCCACCGGCAATGGCAATTTCACGCTGCAGCGTTTCTCGACCTCGACTTGGAATCCACTGGATGCCCAGCCCGTCAATGTCGCTTCGGTTCTGTCGACGGTCATCGATCAAGCCGTTTACACCTATGCAACGGCAGCCCCCATGGGCACCGGTTGGATCATCGCAAACCCGGCTTTCGCGCCTCGCCCGCAAGCGAGCAACATGCGTATTCACACCTCGCGTGTCGGCACTGGTTCCAGCGACGGTACGGCCTGCACGATGCCCGCTCAATGCGGCAGCGGCGTCTGCGCGATGGGCATCTGCTGTGCCACCGCGTGTAACGGCTCCTGCACCGGGGGCGTGTGCGCGTCTTCCATTGACGCAGGGAGTGACGGCGGCACCGGCGGTGGAACAGGAACGGGTGGAGGCACGGGCACAGGTGGAGGCACGGCCACAGGTGGAGGCACGGCCACAGGTGGAGGCGCCGGCACCGGCGGCGGCATCGGAACTGGCGGTGACATGGCTATGGGCGGCGGAATGAGCACCGGCGGTGGCACGGGAACGGGCGGAGACTTGGCAACTGGCGGCGGCACGGGTGGCTCCACGGCGAGCTTCTCCATCACCACCGCACCTCCCCCTACGGCCGAATGCAACGCACTCTTTCTTTACGAAGCCAGCGCCACCGGCTCGACGAGCGTCATCTACTCATTGGGCGAGGCACCCGACGGAATGCGCCTGGTTCAATCGAGCAACATCAGCGCTTCACTCGATTGGTGGCCCACTCCGGGACAAGCGGGCGACCAGCTCATCGACCTGGTCGGCACCAGCGGCGCGGAAACCGTGCATCAGCGTTTCCGCGTCACCGTGAACTGCCCGAACGTTGGCGCCTCGTCAGGCTGTGGGTGCACGTCGAGCGGCGCCTCGCTTCTGCTCGGTGCATTGGCGCTGGCGATTCTGCGGCAACGCAGGAACTGACTCGCTGGTAGCGCTCCGCTGAGGAAGGCGAAGAAAAAGCGGAACCTTCGCAACCTAGCCCGCTGGCCTACGGCGCATGCCCCAGTATCTCGGAGCCGCCGATCGGGAAGGAGCCCGGTGCGTGGTGGAAAGTAGAAAACGTCAACCCGATGCTCGCCTTGCGCGTCATTCGACAAAACGACTGGTGGTGAATTTTGGGCCGATAAGCCGGCCTTTCTTTAATGCAATCAGCCGGTTGAATTTCAGCTCAACTGATCAACTACTTTGGATCGCACCCAGCCCACCGCTTTGGAAATGTGAAATCGGTGCGTGGAAACGCCGCGAAAGCGTTAGCATCGGCGTGCCCGATGATCGTCAAGTGCGAACAGTGCCAGACGAAGTTCAAGATCCCCGATGACAAGGTCACCGAAAAAGGGGTCAAGGTGCGCTGCACCAAGTGCGGGCACACCTTTCGCGTCAAAAAAGAACCCCCCGCGGGTGCGGGCCCCGAAGCCGACCCGTTTGCCGCCTTTGGCGCGGGTGGGGTCGAAAACCAACGCTCCGAATCGTCACAATTGGGTGACTTTGGTTTGGGGTTGCCCTTGCCGCCCAAGCCGTCGGGGCCGGCTGCTCAACCGCCCTCGGGGGGCGATGACGACGCTTTTCAAATGCCCACCCGCGCGGTGACCATTCCCTCTGGGTTGTTGGGAAAAACCGGCAGCCCAACGGCCGCGCCGCCTTCTTCGGCGCCCAAAGCGAAGCCCAAGGCAGCGCCTGCTGCGCCGGCACCGGCCGTTTCGCCGTTCGATTTTTCGTCGTTGGCGCCCGCTGCACCCGCCGCGGCTCCTTTCGATTTCGCGGCGTTGGGGCCTGCGTCGTCGGCGCCCAAGCCCGCGGCCCCGCCTGCCGCAGCGCCCTTCGATTTGTTCGGGAGTGGGGCGGCCGCGCCCGCGGCGCCGGGAGCCCGGTTTGACCCGTTCGCTCCTCCCGCGCCAATTGCCGGGGCCGGTGCCGCCTTTTCGATGGCTCCCGCCCCCGCGGTGGGCAACCAAGACGGGGCTGAAGACTTGCTCGGGTTGCTCTCACCACCGCCGGGCACTGTGCCGGCGGCCAAGCCTGCCGAGCCCGCCGTACCAGCCTATTCGGGCGACATTTCGCTCGACGCGCTCGACATACCGGGGCCGCGCGAAGTGGGCTTGTCGTCTGCTGCCGCTTCGGCGCCAGCGGCTTTTGGGTTTGGCTCCGACGACATGGAACTCGATTTAGGAGCGAGCACGTTGCCCAACGCACCGGCTCCGCGGCCGTCGGCGAAAGCACCTGCTCCCAAAGAGCCGCCCAAAAAAGAAGCCCCCCAGAAAGAAAAAGAAGCGGCCAGCCCGAAGCGCAAAGCCGAAGCGCCGACGTCGAACTTGTTGGGAGACATTCCCTTCTCAGACACAAGCGCTCCTTCGCCCGGGTTGCCCGCCGCGCCGCCCACCTCGCTGTTGGGTGACGACGACTTTGGCATGCCACCTCCTGAAGACCGGGCGTCGCTCTTCGACATGCCGGTCAACGAGGCTGCCAGTTCGGTCGATCGCTTCGATGACACATCGGGAGGGGCTCCGGCGCCGTCGGCACCGCTGCCGGGCGTAGCGGTGGCCAAGCTGCAGCTCAAGCGTGTCACTGCCGAAAGCTTCTTGTCACCTGAAGAAGACGTGGCGCTGAAGAGCCGGCGCCGTGTCGCCCGGCTGTTCGTCAACGTCGGCTTTGCCATTATTCTGGTGTTGATGATTGGCTTGGTCGGGCTCGTCTATTTGAACGACGGCAAGCTCGACAGCGCCGCGTTCTCGCCGGGCCGCATGAAGGCCGCGCTCACCGCGCCCAAAGACTTCGTACCGGTCGATGTTTCCAACGGTTTGTACGAAACGCGCGCCGAGCGGGCGCTGTTCTTCGTGCGTGGCGACGTGCTGAACCTGGGCAGCGCCGGCCAACGGTTGAAAGTGCGAGCCGAGCTGTACGACGGTGAGCGCTTGGTGACGTCGTCTGACGCGGTTGCCGGCGGAGCCCCGTCACCTGAAGACTTGTACGCCGTCATGTCGGCCAACGAGCTCAAGGCGCTGAACCAGAAATTGGCGCAAGCGGCGCCCCCCGTCGCGGCGGGAGAACGTGCGCCCTTCTTGGTGGCGTTCTTCGAGTACCCGCCTGACTTGAAGGGTTTTCGGGTGAAGTTGGTGGTAACGGCCGAGGGCAAAGAGACCGCGCACCGTTCGCCATGACCGCCTTTCGCGACTTGCGCGAGCTGGTGCTGCACCTGCACGCGTTGGGAGGCGGCCCAGAAGTGGTGCGCAAAGCCGCGGCGCGGGTGTTGGCCGATTTACCGCCCACCGATGCCACCGAATTGCTCAAAGACCTGTTGAAACTGGCGCGCACCGGCTGGGAGCCCGCCACGTGTGTGTTGCCAGCTTTCACCCGCGCGCTCGACATGGAAGCGGCCGACATTCCTTATGCGGCTTCGCTCAAGCGTGTGGCGGCCTTGCAAGAGCAACCCGAGGTCGAGCTGCTCTTCACCGAAGGCGACGCGCGCAAGACGTATGACCCGGGGCTGGCGGCCAAGGCCGATTCAAAGCTCTTTTCTCAATCGCTCGGTTACTTGAAACAAAAAGCACGGCTGACGCGCAACGCCGACGAGATGAGCCGACTGGCAGCCATTTCAGAGCCAAGCGTCATTGCCAATTTGTTGCAGAACCCCCGGCTGACTGAAGACGTGGTGGTGCGCATTGCGGCGCGTCGGCCCGCCCGGCCTGAACCGCTGATGGCCATTTGGCGTTCGGCGCGCTGGTCGGTGCGACCCATGGTGCGGCGGGCGCTGGTGTTCAACCCGTACCTGCCGCCTGACGTGGCTTCGAAAATCGTGCCTTTGCTTTCGGTGCCTGATTTGAACGAGCTGGCCAACGATGGTGGTGTGCACCCGTCGTTGCGAGAGCAAGCCCGGGCGCTGTTGGCGTTGCAGCCGCGTTGATTTAAGGCTTCTTTTTCGGAGCAGCGTCGATGACCTGAGCGTCTTCGGCGCCCTTGGTTGAGAATGTCTTGCTGGGCTTGACATCGACAAAGCCTTCGCCCTTCGACGCTTTTTTGAATGAATAAACGAATTTACCTATCGCGTTGCCCAGCGCGCCCATGCGTGAAGCCGAAAAGACAATTACCAGAACCACGATGATGAAGATGATTTCGCCGGTGCTGATGTTCATGGGTAGGACCTGTCGACGCCTTGTTGCGCGAAGGCGTGGGGTTCGTCAATCGACAACGCTTCGTTGAAAGGGTGTACGGTGCGGCGCTCGATGCGACGCGCAGAATACAAGGTGGTGAAGCGGTGAAGATTTTGGGGCACCGCGGGGCCAGCGCCGACCGGCCTGAAAATACGCTCGAAGCCTTTACCGAGGCCTTGGCGCAGGGCGCCGATGGTGTCGAGCTCGACGTGATGCAGTGCGAGTCGGGTGAATTGGTGGTCTGTCATGACGAAACGCTGGAGCGGCTGGCTGGGTTGCCCTGGCACGTGGCGCACACACCTTACTCGCGGCTCAAGAAGGTCGACGTGGGCACCTCGTTGGGCTTTTCGCCCGCGCGCATACCCCGGTTGGAAGAAGTCTTTGAAGCGTTGCCGACTTCGGCGTTGATTAACGTCGAAATCAAATGTGAGCAGGCCGACGACGGTGGCTTGGCGGTGGCGGTCGGCGAGTGCATCGCTCGGTTGGGTCGCGCTGAACAAGTGTGGGTGTCGAGCTTCAACGCGCTGTGTCTGCTGCGGCTTTCGCAAAGCGCTCCGATGTTGCGGCGCGGCCAATTGATTGACCCCGACAAAAGCTATTTCTGGCAAGCCTGGGGCGTGACGCCGGTTACCACCAGCGCGTCGATTCACCCTCACCTGAGCGCCTGCACGCCGGCCCGGGTGCGCCAATGGCACCGCAGCGGTTGGCAAGTGGCCGTGTGGACTGTCGATTCGGCCGCTGACGCGTTGTCGATGCGCGACATGGGGGTAGACATGTTGATTACCAACCGCCCCGCGGCGTTGAAGAAACTGCTCTAAAAGTCTAACCCGAGGGTGAAGTTCACCGCGGTGACTGCCGGCACTTCGCGGTCTTCATTGGTGTCGGCGTCTTTGAATTTGCCGATGACTGAGTACGAGCCTTCGACGCCGATCATCACCGCGCCGCCGATGAAACGCAGGCCGCCATAAAAGCGGTTGTGTGAATTCTGCTTCCACGAGACGGTTTTGAAAGTGTCGATGTCGCATAGCGACGAGCGCTGGTCTTCGGGAGCATCACAGCTGCCTGAAGGGCGTTCTGCCTGGGCCAGCGTGCGGTTGGGGCGAAAATCGATGTTGCCGGTCGACGCTTCGACGAAAACCAAGTTCCACCCCACGTAGGGCGTGAGGGTGATCATACCTCCCAAGGCGAATTGCTTACCGATGCCGATATCGAAGCCGCCGGCGGTGAGATCGAAATCGCGGCTGTTGACGAGCTTGGTGATGTTGCCGCGCACTGCGATATCGACGAAACCTTCGTTGAGCGCCCACTTGGCTTCTATCGTGGCGGTACCCATGCGGCTCTTTTCGAGCCACCCCAGGCGGGCGCCGACTTCGAATGAGAAGGGCAGCCCTTTGCGAACGTGAATCGACGGTAAGAGCAAAGTGCCGTTGAAGGCGCCTTGGGTGGGTAAAGGCACCGCGGTTTTGCCCAACGGCAACACCGAAAGCTCAGCCGAGAAAGCGAACCCGGCGTGGCCCAAGGTGTCGGGAGGCGCCAAGTTCACCGAGGTGATGGCGGCTCCCAATTGGCGGGCGAAGACGCGAAAATTACCGTCAGCGCTGGGGTCGAACGTGGTGCCCGGCGCGAAGGGGTTGCCCAGCTTTTGCAACCGAAAGTCGTAAGCGTCAAACGTGTCGGCGGCGGCGGTGAAGCTGCTGCACAAGACCGTCAATGAAAGGGCCAACGCTCGCGCGTGCATAAGAAAACTCACGCTAGCCGCCGCTTTGAGCCGTCGCAACAAACTCAGCTCGAAAGCAACGAGACCAGCGCGTCGCCGTATAACTTTTTGCGCTTGTTTCCCAGCCAGATGAAGTCGTCGAGCTGAGCCAGGTGGGTGACGGGCTGCGCCGACAAGTCGTCAATCAGCGCGTTGGGCAGCACCACTGACGGCGTCACCTTGCGTTCAGTCGCTTTCAAGGCGCGAAATTCTTTCAAACGCTCTTCGCGCTTTTTTTTCTTCGGGTCGCGTTCGCCCGGCGCAGCGCTCTGCGGCAACGTGCCCGCCGCGGCCTGCGCTAAACAGTCGGTGACAATGGCCAATGTCTCGTCGCCGTGCTCCCGTACAAACGCGCCGCGCACACCTTCACAGCGCACCAGCTCTTTCGTGGTGCGAGGGGCTTTGGCTCCGATGGCGCCGATGGCAGCGTTCGACAACATGCGCCCCATGGGAATATCGGCCGCTTCGCCCCATTGCAGGCGCTTGCGGTGCAGCTGCCAGGCAATGGCTTCGGCCACTGGCACGTGCGCGGGTGAAATGCCCTGCCGGGGAATTTTTGGTTTGAATTCAGCGCCGATGGCGGGCCGTGACACGGCTTCTTCTGACATGCGGGCACAGTCGAGCGCGACCTCTTCGAGAATGTCGGCGTCGACGCAAGCCTTCTGCACCTGCCGGCCGATTTCGTTCAAGTACCGCACGTCATCGGCAATGTACTCGCGCATGGGCCCCGGGGTAGGGCGAATAGAAAAGTCAGACTGCTGGTGTTCTTTTTTTAAAATCACGCCGAGCTTTTCCATCACCAGGTCGGCGAGGCCTACTTTGGGCCAGCCCAACAGCGTGGCGGCGCGGTGGGTGTCAAACAACCCTTTGACCCGAACGCCCGCCTCGGCCAGGTACTGCAGGTCGCCAGCAGCGGCGTGAAAAAACTTGGTGCGCGTGGGGTCGGCGAAATAGGGAGCCAACGACGCGAGCGACAAACCCGGCACCAAAGTGTCGATGAGAAAAATGTCGTCGTTCGACGCCAGCTGCACGAAGCACAGCCGCGGGTGAAAGTGATGCATTTGATCAGCTTCGAGATCAACCGACAGCTCACGTACCCCAGCGAGCGCAGTTTCACATTGTTTCAACGTTGCATCGTCGATGACTTCAAGCAGCGCACTGGGAAATGTCACCCAAGCACCTTACGCCCGTCATCAGCGAAGCGGGTACCCATTTCCAGGCACCCTCGCGACGATCGGGTAAACTGTTTGGTGCTCTAGCCAAACGGCCCCCAGTCAGGTGTATACGACGCGCGTGCACGACTGCTCCAAACTCGAGAAAAGCCTGCTGGGCCATGTAGGCCGCGCGATCAGTGATTGGAAGCTGATTGAAGAGGGTGACCGCGTGATGGTGGCGGTGTCAGGCGGCAAAGATTCGTACACCCTGCTGCACCTGTTGCGGCAGCTGCAGCAGCGCGCGCCCGTGTCATTCGAATTGGTGGCGGTCAATTTAGACCAGGGTCACCCCAACTACCCGGGGGAACGGCTCGAAAATTGGCTCAAAGACAACGGCTACGCCTACCGAATGCTGAAAGAAGACACCTATTCGGTGGTGATGGAAAAGCTGAAGCCTGGCCAGACGCAGTGCTCGCTGTGCTCGAGGTTGCGGCGCGGCATTTTGTACAACGCCGCCATCGACATGGGCTGCAACAAAATTGCGCTCGGCCACCACCGCGACGACTTGATTCACACCCTGCTCTTGAACCAGTTTTTCGCGGGTACCACGGGCTCGATGCCGCCGCGCTTGCGCTCTGACGACGGCCGCAATGTGGTGATTCGCCCGCTCTGCTACGCGCCCGAAGACGACATTGCGCAGTTTGCCACGGCGATGGCTTTTCCCCTCATTCCTTGCGACTTGTGCGGCTCACAAGAGAACTTGCGCCGTAAAAAAGTGAAGACACTCGTCGACGAGTTGTCAAAAGACATTCCCCATTTGCGCCAGAGCCTGCTCGGGGCGATGGGCAACATTCACGCTTCGCATTTGCTTGACCCGAAGCTGCCGGGCTCTCCCCTCGCTACCTATGCCGAATGAGGCCAACCATGCTGCCTGAAAAAGCGCGCCAGACGCGCGTCGACCGCAATACCGCACTGATTGAAGCGATGCTGCTCGCCGCTTCGGCTGACGGTGACTTGTCGCAAATCGAATTGCAGGCGCTGCTGCGCCGGGTCGTCGAGCGGCCCGAGTTCGAAGGCACCAAGCCCGGTGACTTGAAGGCCCAAATCGAGCTCGCGGCGCTCTCGCTTTCGAAAGCCAAGAAGCTCGACGACGTGCTCGCGTCGCTGCGTGCCCGTTTGCCTGACCACCGCAACCGCCTGCTGGCCTTCGGTCTTGCCGCCGCGGTCGCTTTTTCAGACCGCCGCGCTTCGCGAGAAGAGCTGGGGTTACTGAAGACGTTTCAAGCGGCGCTCGGTGTGTCAGAAAATGAAGTCGCCGAAATCATTTCAGTCATCGAAGCCGGTGGTTCGCTCGCCGAGAGCTTGGGCGAGCCGTTGGAGCGCCTCTACGCCGAAGTGATGGTGTGGGTCTCGCTCGCCGACGGTGACCTGAGCGGTTCAGAGCTCGAAGCGCTGCTCGAGAGCTTGGCGGGCGACCCGGTGTTTCTCGACGTGTCTCCTCAGAAAGCGCAACAGTACTTGCGTGAGGCCGCGCAAGCGCTCGCCACCGAAGGGCTTTCGCAGCGGTTGGTGGTGCTCGCCCACGGGCTCACCACCCACACGCAACGGGTGAAGGCGTATTCGCTGGCCGCGCGGGTCGGGTTGTCGCGCCGTGGCCGCCGCCCATCTGAAGACAAAGTGCTCGAAATTTTGCAAGCCACCTTGGGCCTCGCCGACGACGAGGTAGCGCGCATTCATCAGGAGTCGGTATGAGTGTTCGGGCCGTGTCTGCGGGCTCTGGCCTGCGCTTCGCCTTGCCGCCGTCGTTGGGCGCGGCACAGGTAGAAGAACGGGCCGGCCGCCTGCGCACCTACCTAGAGGGGGCGCTCAAGACGCGCTGCGAAATCGTGGTGCCGCACAGCTACGAAGCGATGGCCAAAGACCTGCTCGGAGGGCGTTCAGATGTGGCGTGGGCGCCTCCTTTTGTCTGTGCCCGCATTGAAGCGATGGGCGTGCGGGTGTTGGTGCGCGGGGTGCGCGGGGGCAGCGCGTCGTACCGCGCGGCGTTGGTGTGCCGGGCCGCAGAGCCGCTGACCGTGCAGCAGCTGGTCGGCAAGACCGCGGCTTGGGCAGACAAAGATTCAGTGGGTGGGTACCTGCTGGCGATGGCCTTCATGCGCGCCCAGGGTTTAGAGCCGGCGAAGACCTTTGCCCGGCAAATGTTTGCCGGCTCGTACCGGGGTGCGCTCGAGCAGGTGCTCAATGGCAAGGCCGACATCACTTCGGTATTTGCCGCGAATGGCAAGGCGTCGTCGCTGGCCACCGGTGTCGATGAGCTGTGGCCCGAGAAGCGAAACGAGTTCGTGGTGGTGGCTTTCACTGAAGACTCGCCCAACGACGGCGTGGCGGTGTCGATGACCATGTCGCCACAAAGGGTGGCTGAGTTAGAGAAAACGCTGCTTGGGCTGCACCAAACTGCCGAGGGGCAAGACATTTTGAAAGAGACGTTCAACGCTGAACGCTTTGAAGTGGCGCCCCGCATGGGTTACCGCGCGCTCTACCGGGTGGCTTTGGCGAGCTTGTGATGAAGCCCTGGTTGTTCATCGTGGTGCTGGGAACGCTGACGGCCTGCACCGAAGGCGTGGCCCCCGTCAAAGTCGACTGGAATGAAACGGTGAAAGCCGCCAGCGCCAAGGCGCTAGAGCTCACCAACCGCAGCCAAGCGCTCTCGACGCAAGCGCAGGTGTTGCCGGTGTTAGAAGACGCCGCGTCGCCCGCCGGCGTGCAGCAGCGCAAATGGCTCGAAGACATGACCGATGCCGAAGAAGAAATTTCTGACATCGAAGATGCGATTGAAAATGCCGAAGCCAAAGTAAAAAAGACGATTGCCGAAGGCACCATGAAAGAGCTGCGTACCGTGGTGGCGCACGAAAAGCAGAGGCTGCTCGAAGAGCAAGCGCAGGCAGTGGCCGCGGTCGACGGGGTGACGAGTCGCTTCGAAGCGATGCGAGGCGCGGTGTTGGCCCAAGACGCTGCCGAGCGTGAGGCCGCGCAAAAAATGCCGGCGTGGCTGCGCGCTTTTCAGCGGGTGGCGCGCGATGGCGGCACCGTCATGGTGCAAGGGCTGGCATTCATGAAAGGCAAGCCCGAGCTCGACCTCAAGTCGGTAGAAAATAGAAAAGCGCTCGACGCGCTGACGGCGGTGTTCACCGCGTGCCCGGCGTTGAAGGTGAAGTTGACCGGCCATAGCGCTGTCGAAAACGACGCGAAAACAACCGAAAAGTTGTCGCTGGGGCGCGCTGACGCGGTGAAGAAGTACCTCACCGGCCACGGGGTGAAGAAAGAAGCGCTCAAGACGTTCGGCGCGGCTGACCCCAAGCCTTTCGAAAAAACGAGCAAAGAGACCCGCGAAAAAAATCGACGGCTCACCTTCGAAGTGACGGCCCGCTGCCTGTAGAGTGGCCGCGATGAAGACACATCTCTTTCTCTTGGTCGCGGTGCTTGGGGCATGCCTACCCGCTTGGGCGCAAATCAACAGTGCCACCGGCCTTTCGTCAGCCAACGTGACGATGAGCTGCCCCGCCACCGCAGAATGGGGGCCCAGTTGTCTCGTTTACCCAGTCGACCTGCAGTTTTTGCCCGATGGCCGCATGGTGGTTATCGAGCAGTCGGGCGCGGTGAAAATTCGCCACACCGACGGCAGCATGGTGCTGGCACATCGCTTCACGGTTGATCTCGACAGCGAACGTGGGTTGCTCGGTGTCGCGGTAGACCCCCACTTTTCTCAGACGTCGCGGCTCTTCTTTTACTACTCGCGCACCAATGCCAATGGCGGCTCAGCCACCGCACGTCACGTGGTGGTGTCGATGACGCTGCTACCCAACGAAACGTTAGACCCTGCCAGTGAGTACGTGTTGGTGAACAACCTGCGCGGCCCTGCGAACCACAACGGAGGCGGCCTCGCCGTCGGCCCAATCGACGAAAAGCTCTACGTTGGCGTGGGTGACACGGGTTGCAACTGCGGGTGCGCTCCGGGCACCGGTATGAATGGCAGCAACGCCAACAGCTTTGGCTCGTGTCTCACCAACGGCAACGGCAAAATTCTGCGCGTCGAGCTCGACGGAGGCGTGCCTTCAGACAACCCGCTCGTCGGTGAAACCGCGGTCACCGCCTGCGGTGCGACGTGCACCAGCGCGATTTCGGCTTCAACCACCGCGCCTGGGCGCACTGACTTGTGGGCATGGGGTTTTCGCAACCCGTTTCGTTTCAACTTCGACAAGGTGACTGGCAAATTATGGGTGGGCGACGTGGGCGAGGTGACTCACGAAGAAATCAACATCGTCGAGAAGGGCAAGCACTACGGCTGGCCATGGCGTGAAGGCGGCGTGGGCGGTGTCAACAATGGGGGCCAACCTGCAACCACGTGCGCCACGCTCGTACCCATTTCAGGCGACTGCGTCGACCCCGCCTGGTTTTGTAGCCGCAGCGACTGCAGCTCGATTACGGGGGGAACTTTCATCGACAACTGCGCCTGGCCCGCTTCACAGCGGGGTAAATATTTCTTCGCTGACTATGGCACGGGCAATGTCATGTCGCTCACCCCCAATGGCGCACGCGACGCGGTGAGCGCGATGACCATTTTGGGCACGGTGTCGAGCGTCACCGCGATACGCGAAGGGGTCGACCAAAATTTGTACTTGGTGCGGGCCCTGCAAGCCGGCCGGGTGGTGCGGGTGACCGCAACCACTCCGTTGAGCTGTGGTGACGGTGGCGTTCTCGACGCGGGTGTGCCTGACGCCGGTGCAATCGATGCTGGGAGCACAGACGCGGGTAACGGCGCGGGCGGAGGCAGCGGCGC
>JAIBBR010000081.1 GCA_019694575.1 Myxococcaceae bacterium | reverse complement strand
AGTGTCCCGTTGGGAATGTCGTAGTTCGCGCCGGCATCGCTTGCGCCGCCGCCCGTGCCGCCGCCCGACAGGCCGGCGAGCGCCGCGCCGCCTCGCGCGCCTCGACCCACCGCGCCGCCTCCCGAAGCGCCGCCAACCCTCGCGCCGCCACCCATCGCGCCGCCACCCGTCGCGCCGCCGCCCTGGCCACCTCCGTTGCCGCCACTCCCCCCGCTGCCTGCGTCATGCAGACCGTTGGGAGCGCAAAACCCTCTCACGCACGACTGTTCAGCGGAGCAGTCGGTATCGCGCGAGCACGCGAATTGTTTTTGTTCGAGGTCGAGGCCGTCGCAAGTGCATGCGGCGAAGGCCACGCAGACCGCGGCACTGAAGAATCGCCACCACACGCACTGGGAGTATAGCGAGAGCAGTCAGGCGAACGCGAAACACCCAGGCATAAAGCATGCTCCATGCATGTAGTGGTAGGTGCGAGTCGCGGTACACGCAACGGCCCCTTAAGCGACGAGCGCCACAGTTTTCACCGTGGCGCCCGCGCAAAAGAAAATCACTTCGAAATCTCACCCCCGAGTTTGAAGACCGTGGGCGCGGCACGAAACCGCGCGGTGGCCTATGGCAACTCGGTATGCCCCTGGCGCCGCAGGAAGGTCGGAATATCGAACTGATCTTCGTCAATTTGAAGGCTGTTTTCGCGGGCCACCGACGTACGCGGGCTCTGCAGCTTGGGCTCGCTGGCGAGTGAACGTGAGCCTGTTTTCACGGGAACCAAAGTGGCCACTTCTTGCTTCAGCGGCACCGGCACCGGGTTCGGCGCAGGCACGCCGTGTTGCTGCGCCGACGCCACCGGAGTGGCCACGCGGGGAATCAAGGGCACCTGCATCGCGGGGCGCTCAGCGGCGAGCACCGGAGCACGCACCAGCTTGGCTTCACGCTGCACAAAGCCGGTAGCGATGATGGTGATTTTCACTTCATCATTGCTGTTCTCGTCGATGAGCGAGCCAAAAATGATGTTCGCTTCGGGGTCAGCCGCGTCGTGCACCAACGACACCGCCTCATTCACCTCTTGCAGGGTGATGTCGCGACCACCGGTGATGTTGATGAGCAACCCACGGGCGCCGTCGATGGTCACGTCTTCGAGCAACGGGCTGCAAATGGCTTGCTCCATCGCCTTGACGGCGCGCTTGTCGCCCTTGGCGCGGCCGGTACCCATCAGCGCCAGGCCCTGCTCGCCCATAATCGTCTTCACGTCGGCGAAGTCGACGTTGATGTACCCGTGGTACTGAATCAAATCGCTGATGCCTTGCACCGCGTTGAGCAGCACTTCGTCGGCGCGCTTGAACGTCTCGAGCAGCGGCATCGGCTCGGGAGAAATGGTGAGCAACCGCTGATTGGGAATCGTAATCAGCGTGTCGACCGCGGCCTTCAGCTCTTGCAGGCCTTGCTCGGCGGCCTTACGGCGGCGGTTGCCTTCGAAGATGAACGGCTTGGTCACCACACCCACGGTGAGCGCACCCATCGACTTGGCGATGTCGGCGATAATCGGCGCCGCGCCGGTGCCGGTACCGCCACCCATGCCGGCGGTGACGAAGACCATGTCGGTGCCTTCGAGCGCGCGGGCAATTTCGTCGCGCGATTCAGTGGCGGCTTGGCGGCCCATTTCGGGGTTTGCACCCGCCCCGAGACCGCGGGTGAGCGCGCTGCCCATTTGAATGCGCGTCGCGGCGCGGTTGGCGGCGAGCGCTTGAATGTCGGTGTTGCAGGCGATGAAGTCGACGCGGTCGAGCGCGCTGGCAATCATCGTGTTGACGGCGTTGCAACCGGCGCCGCCGACGCCGACAACGCGAATTTTGGCGGCCTGCTTGCTCTGATCAAATTCAATGGTCACGTTGTCACCCTTGGAGCGTCGTAAAGAGCTAGGTTGCATCATCAACCGAAACGGCGGGGCATCAAGTTTTTAGCTACCGCTCTGTAGCACCACCCGCACGAGCGCCAAAGAAACCTCAGCGCGGGCTGGCGGTGGCGTCAGAACACTTCTTCGAGCCACTGGCGCATGCGACCTTTGACCTTGCGAAACACGTTCTCATCACGAATGCGGAACATTTTTCGATCTTGGTGCCGGGCGCCATAGACGACGAGGCCCACGCCGGTCGCATAAATCGGGCTCTTCACCACGTCGACCAAGCCGCCGATACCGCGGGGAACACCCCGGCGAACCGGCACGCCCATCAATTCTTCAGCGAGCTCCACCATGCCTGGCAGCAACGTCGAGCCACCGGTGATGACCACGCCCGAAGTGAGCGCTTCTAAAAACCCATTGCGCTCGATTTCGCGCAAGCCGAGCTCGAAAATCTCTTGCACCCGTGCCTCTAAAATTTCACACAAAATTTGTCGACCGATGACGCGCGGAGCCCGCCCGCCGACGCTGGGCACTTCAATCATCTCTTGCTTGTCGATTTCAGAGGCCAGCGCGCAGCCGTATTTTTGCTTCAGCTTTTCAGCTTCGTGCTGCGGCGTGCGCAAGCCCAACGCAATGTCGTTGGTCAAGTTGTTGCCGCCCAACGCAATCACCGCGGTGTGGGCGATGGCGCCGCCCGAGAAAATGGCGATGTCGGTGGTGCCTCCGCCGATGTCGATTAAGCACACGCCGAGGTCTTTCTCCTCTTCAGTGAGCACCGCTTCGGCCGACGCCAGCGGCTGCAGCACGATGTCGGCCACGTTCAAGCCAGTGCGGTTGGCGCACTTGACGATGTTCTGCGCCGAGGTAACGGCGCCGGTGACGATGTGCACCTTGGCCTCGAGCCGCATGCCGGCCATGCCCAACGGCTCTTTGATGCCGCCCTGGTTGTCGACGATGAACTCTTGCGGCAACACGTGAATCACTTCGCAGTCGACGGGTATGTTGACCGCCTTGGCCTGCTCGATGACGCGCGCGATGTCGGCGTCGCGCACCTCTTTGTCTTTCAGCGCCACCATGCCGCGGCTGCCGAAACCCTTGATGTGGCCCCCGGCGATACCGGTGTACACATTGGTAATTTCAGTGCCCGCCATCGCTTCAGCCTCTTCAATGGCCCTGCGAATCGATGCCACGGTCGACTCGATGTTCACCACCGCGCCTTTGCGCAGCCCCGTCGAAGGGTGGCTGCCAATGCCGATGATGTCGATGCCGTCGTCCGTCAGCTCTCCCACGATGGCGCAAATCTTCGTAGTGCCGATGTCGAGACCAACGATGATTTCTCCACCCTTCTGCTTCGCCATGTTTCCTCCCAAAGCTCATTCCCTTTCGGGGCGAGCGGCTGCTTCTTTACCTCGTGACGCCTTTTCAGGCGCCGTTGATTTCAACTGAATCGTCACCCAGTTCGGCCTAGCGCGGTTGTCGAGCCGAATCACTTCTGCAGTCACCGCGCGGCGCTGGAGCTCGGCCCGTACCTGCGCCAAGCGCGCCAACGCCGGTTCAAACGCTTCATGGCTCAGCCTAATGTCGAGCCCGTCGTCGGTGAGCACGGCCCAACCGTCGTCTTCGACGCGAATTTCAGACAAGCGCGCTTCTTTGGCGAACGGCGCTTGGGCATAGGCGTGCATCAAGTCGAGCGCGCGCAGAAGTTTGGCCGTCGATTCCAACCGCTCATGGGTAAAGGCGTCGCGATCGAAACCGCTCACCAAGGGCAAGTCGAGCTCATCGCCCACGCCCACCCGCTTGAAGGGCACTCCAGCCGCGTTCACCAGGTACAGCTCGCCCAGCGACAGCAGCGCCACAGCTTCTTGTTCTTGAATGTCGACTTGCAACGCCGCGGGGAAGTGCCGCGTGACGGTGACCTTGGCCACCCACGGGTGGCTGCCCAAAATGCGCTCTACGTTGCCGGTGTCGAGCGACCAAATGTTCTGGCCCAACGCCAAGCCAGCCATGCGCGCAAGCTCGTTGGAGCTGGCCCGCTCGGTGCCCGTCCACTCGATGCTATTGAGCGCGAAGTACGGCGTTTGCTGTGCCCAACGGCCAAGCGCAATGCCGCACGCGGTGAGCGCCGCGAAAATGAACATCACCGAAAAAAGGTGCAACGCCGCGCGGCCAAAGCGCGCCACCTGCGCCTTGGCGTTGGCCTTGGCTTGCGCTTTGTCGGGGCGCCGTTTGTTTTTTCGGGAGCGGAACATGGGCGTACAACCTTTTGAAGAATCGTCAGTCGGGAAGAGCCGATCGGCAATTTTTTAACCACAACGATGTAGCTGTAGTTCTCAGGCGTATTTCGGCCTTGTCGAGCGGCGCCGCGGGCACCCCTAATGCGTGTAATGAAAACTATTCGCTTGAGTGCTCAACGCACACCCAAGGGTGTCACCCGGCAGGACAAGTGGCGCATCGGTGTCTGCCCACCGGAGTGAACAAACAACCTGTGCGCGGTCAGCTGTGAAGCCCTTCACACGGGTCTCAGCCTAAAGTTTCACCGGTGTTCGCTCGAGCGCTTTCATGGCGCACCCGTTGCACAGCTGCGCAGCATGCACTGCAGACTGGGCCTCTACGTGGTGTGGGTGGGTGTGGCTGCGGCCGGGTGTGACGGTCAAGTGGTGTTGCCCTCGGCGCCTAAAGCGCCAGACGGTACATCGGCGCGATGTGAGGTGGGCCCGGGCCGCGTCATTGCACGGCGTTTGACCCGGCTCGAGTACAACAACACCGTGCGCGACTTGTTCACCTTCGACACAGGTCACCCGGCCGACGATTTTCCCGACGATGTCACCGGCGGCGACGCGGTGAACAACACCGGGCTCACGGTCTCTGACCTCTTCTTCGAAAAAAATGAAATCGCTGTCACCGCGCTGGCCGAGCAAGCGATCGCCCATGGCTTCGTGAAATGCGACCCGGCCGCGATGGACAAGCACCTGTGCGCGCGACAAACGTTGGAGCCGTTCATGCGCCGTGCTTGGCGCCGACCGGTGAGCGCTGAAGAAGTCGACGCGGTGGTGTCGTACGTCGACCAAGTGGCGGCAGAAACCGGCGAGAGCGACCCGTTCGGCCAAGCGATAAAGCTGGGCATTGAGCACGTGCTGCTGTCGGCGAACTTTCTCTTTCGCTTCGAGTTGCTGGCCGACCCACAGACCACCGCGGCGCAACCGCTCGACAGCTACGCGCTCGCCAGCCGGCTGTCGTACTTCATTTTCGGGAGCATGCCCGATGACGCGCTCTTCGCCGCCGCAAAGAGCGATGCGTTGCTCGACGCCACGCAGCTCGAAGCGCAGGTGCGCCGCATGTTGGCCGACCCCAAAGCACGGCACCTGGTCGAAAAATTGGCCGGCGAATGGTTGTGGGCCAACCGGGTCGACTGGGTGAACCCCAAAGCCAGCCTCTACCCGAACTTCGACGCGACGCTGCGGCAGAGCTTGAAACAAGAAACGACGCTCTTCGTGAACGAATTTTTACAGGGCGATCACGACTACCGCGACCTGCTCGACGCCGACTTCACCTTCGCCAACGCCCGGCTGGCGAACCACTACGGCTTGCCCGACGCGAGCGGCTTCAACGACACTTTCGTGAAAACGTCACTCGCTTCAACCCCTGAGCGAGGTGGCATTTTGACGCAAGGCGCGTTGCTCGCCGCCACGTCAGCGCCGCTCAACATTCCCACGGCTGAAATCGCCGAGACCAATGTCATCGTGCGAGGCAAATTCGTGCTCCAATATTTGCTCAGCAGCCCACTGCCCTCGCCACCGGCCAACCTCGACATCGCGCAAATTCAAGCCGACGCGCAAAAAGACATACCCCCAGGGGCGCCGCGCAAAGTGCGTGAAGGGGTGCGTCAGCAGACCATGCCATGCGCAGGGTGCCACGTTCACTTAGACCCGATTGGGTTTTCGATGGAGCACTTCGACGTCACCGGTGCCTGGCGCACGCACGATGGGCAACAGACCGCGGTCGACAGCACAGGGGTGCTCAAAGACAACGAGGGCAACCTGGTCGGCTCGTTCGAAGGGGCGCGCTCATTGGGAACATTGCTGAAAAAAGACCCGCGCTTTTCGAGCAGTTTGGCGCGTGCGGTCTTCACCGCGGCATTGGGCCGCACTGCGACGACAGAAGAGCAGTGCCGCCTACAACGGCTGGGGGCACTGGCCGATGAGCGCGGGCACCGGCTGTCTGAATTGATAGTCTTCATGACGCAAGACAGCGCATTCACCCAGCAGCAAGGAGAAGCCCCATGAAGCGCGGCGCCTGGCACCTGTCACGCCGCACTTTGCTGCAGAGCGCGGGCGTGTCTTTGGCTTTGCCAATGCTCGAAGCGATGGTGAAGCCCGGAGCGCGCGCGGCGGGTACTGCGCCCGCGCCTCGTCGATTTTTGGCAGTGCACGGGCAGGTTTACGGTTACGTCGGCAAGCCCGACCCCGAGCTCGGCAACGCGCTGGTCGCCCCGTGGACCAACCCGGCCAAGGGTTATTCAGTGCCGCTGGAAAACAACACTTACCTGCGGCCATTCTTCAACAAGAAGATCGACGCCAAGGTGACGGTGCTCACCGGGCTCACCGACCGCGTGCTGATCGGCACGCACGACTCACCGGTGAAGCTGCTCGCCAACACGTTCCCGGTGGCGATGCACCGTGGCGGCTGCGTGGTGCTGACGCGTACGCCGGGGCCCGACAACACGGTGCCCCCTATTGCCGACCCGTTCAACGGTGCCACCACCGACCAAATCGCCGCTTTTCACCTCGGCAAGTCGACCGCCCTGCCTTCTTTGAGCTTGGGCATCGAAACGATAGGCGGCGACGGCAGCTATACGATGTCGAACAAGAGCTCGAGCGAGCCGATACCACCCGACCGCGACCCCCAGTCAGTCTTCAACCGTTTGGTGGCGGGGTTCGACCCCCATGCTTCACTGGCCGAAGTGCAGCGGCGCGCGCGGTACCGCAAGAGCGTACTCGACGGCGTGCGGGGCGACGCCGCCCGGTTGAAGAGCAAGCTGGGCAAGAGCGACGGGCAAAAGCTCACCACTTATTTAGACAGCGTGCGCAGCCTGGAGCGCTTGGTTGACGAAGCGGGCTCCATCGTACCGCCCAGCTTTCCCCCCGCGGGCGCGGCGTCGACGTACGCCAAAGGCGATGCGATTCAGCGCGCGATGCAAGGTTTAATCGTTCAAGCATTCGTCACCGACCGCACGCGGGTGATTGCCTTTTCGACCCAGTACCCCAACAACCTGCTGCACTTGCGCGGAGCCAACCAGGCAGGCCTCGACTTCACGCAATACCGCTCGTTCAATGGCACCCCGCTGTCGAATGATCACCACAACGCCTCGCACTATGATCAAGGCTTCAACGGCGAAGCGCCCTCTGCCGAAACCACCGCCTTCAAGAAAGAATGGGTCGAGGTCTACACGCACTGGCAAATTGAAATGTACGCCGAGCTGCTCGCGGCGCTCGATGGTTACCTCGACAGCGACGGGCAAAGCACCGTGCTCGACAACACCCTCGCCATTTACGGGGGAGACAATTCTGATTCTGCGCGGCACAGCTACCTGTCAATGCCGTGCATCATCGGCGGGCGTGGCGGCGCAACCGACACAGGCTGGCGCATCAAGTCGGGCCGGCAATTGCGCTTCGCCGACTATGGCGCCGGCGCGGGCAGCGAACGCTCGTGGAAAGACTTGTTGTGGGGCGCGGTGAACATCGTGGGCGTACCCGACCCCGACGGCAGCCCGCGGTTGAAAAGCTTTGGTTACGCCAACAACCCGCTCGATGTGCAGCTGGGCGCGTAAAACGTCACCGCGCTTGCCGCACCAGGTGCAAAGCGACGGCTGCTCATTCTACCGTGTTGGGTAAAAACACACCCATGCGCTGCACTTCGGGGTGCAACTTAACGCCTTGGGCTTCGAAAACGCGGGCCTGCGCCAAGGCCATCAACGCGGTGACGTCGGCCGCTTTGGCACCACCCACATTCACTATCCAATTGGCGTGCTGCGACGAAATCTGCGCGCCGCCAATGCGGTGGCCCTTCAGCCCCACTGATTCAATCAACGCGCCGGCAAAACCACCTGAGGGGTTGGTGAAGACACTCCCGAAGCTCGGCTGACTCAAAGGCTGGGTGCGTTTGCGGTAACCCAAGTCAGCGTCGATTTTCGCCTGCGATTCGGCCAGGTCGCCTCGGCGCAAGCGAAAGCGCACCCGCGTCACCACCGAGCCCGCGGGAATTTCGGTGTGCCGGTAACGAAACGAAATGCCCGATTGCGGCAGCCAACCCAACCCCGTCGGCGTGGCCAATTCGAGCGCGTCGACGATGGTCATACATTCGCCATTTTTGGTGCCGGCATTCATGCGCGCCGCACCGCCCAACGTGCCAGGAATACCCGCCAAAAACTCCGCGCCGACAAGGCCGTGGCTCTTCATCACCGTGAGCAGCCGCGCAATCGCCGCGCCCGCGCACAACGTCACCAACACTTCAGCGCCCGCGCCATTCACCTCTTCGGGAAATAAGTCGCTCGGCAATTTCAACGTCACGCCCGGCACGCCGCCGTCGCCGACCAAGGTGTTGGCGCCTCCACCCAAAATACTGACAGGCACCTGGCCCGATTCGAGCTGCTTGAGCAGCCGAATCAATTGGTCGGGCGTCGAAGGTTTCACCCACGCCTGCGCATTGCCTCCCGCGCGCACGCTGCACCACGGTGCGAGCGGTTCATCGAGCTTCACCTGCCCCACGTTCAACGCCGGCAGCGACGAGAGCCAAGCAGCAGAAGTGGCCTCTTCAAACACGTCAGCTGCCCTGGCCGAGGAGCGACAACAGCTCGGGGCCGGTGTGGGTAATGTCTCCCGCGCCCAACGTGAGCACGATGTCGCCGTCTTTGACGCGAGCGCTCAACGCTTGCGGCAAGTCAGCGCGCTTCTCGACGAAGGTGACGTCGGGGTGACCGTGCGCCACCACCGCTTCGGCCAGCGCCTTGCCCGAAACGCCGGCAATGGGCTCTTCGCCCGCGGCGTAAATGTCGGTGAGAAACAACACCTCGGCGTCGTTGAATGCACTGATGAAATCGCTGAGCAAGTCGTGGGTACGTGTGTAACGGTGCGGTTGAAACACCACCACCAAGCGGCGGCCGAAAGCCCTGCGCGCGCCGTGCAACGTGGCTTTCACTTCAGCGGGGTGGTGCCCATAGTCGTCAACCACCGTCACGCCTTTGGCCGTTCCACGTACGGTGAAGCGGCGCTGCACGCCGGCAAAATCGGCGAGCGCGGCGCGCACGGTGTCTAGGGGAATGTGCATTTCTTCGGCCACGGCAATGACCGCGAGCGCGTTGAGGGCGTTGTGGGCACCCACCATTTTCACGGTGAATAACCCCAAGTCTTCGTCGCGACGGTACGCGTGAAAGCGCGTCACGAAACCCGACAACTCAATGTTCTCGAGCCGATAATCGGCCGCCGGAGCACGCCCGTACGTCACCACCCGCTTTTCGATGTGCGGCAAGAGCGCCTGCACATTGGGGTGATCAAGGCACAGCACGTTCAACCCATAAAAAGGCACCCGGTTGCAGAACTCGATGAACGCGCTCTTCAGCGCGTCGAGGGTGCCGTAATGGTCCATGTGCTCGGGGTCGATGTTGGTGACCACCGCGAGTGACGGGTGCAATTTCAAAAACGAGCCGTCTGACTCGTCGGCTTCGACCACCATCAAGTCGCTGCGGCCCAATTTCGCGTTGGAACCGAGCACGTTCACTTTGCCGCCCACCACCGCCGTGGGGTCTAACCCCGCCGCGTTGAGCACGGTGGCGACCATCGAAGTCGTCGTCGTCTTGCCGTGCGAGCCAGCAATCGCCACCGAGTACTTGAGCCGCATCAACTCGGCCAACATCTCAGCGCGGGGAATGACGGGAATTTTGCGGGCGCGCGCCGTCAGCACTTCGGGGTTGTCGCGCTTCACCGCCGACGAAATCACCACCACGTCGGCTTGCACCAAATTTTCGGGCTGGTGGCCGAACGCCACCGTGGCACCCAAACTGGCCAAGCGCTTGGTGACGTCAGACTCTTTCAAGTCAGAACCCGACACCTGGTAACCCAAATTGAGCAGCACCTCGGCGATGCCGCTCATGCCAATGCCGCCGATACCCACGAAGTGCACACGGGCACTGTGACGGGCTTTGAAGCGACTCGTTAAGGGAACTCCAGTCATGGTTTCTTGTCAGCGTGCTTAGGCGCGGCGGCCACTGCTTGGCCAGCGCGTTCTGCCCGGTGGCGCCCTTTCGGGCCCCATTTATCGAGCATCATTTGCACACAGACTTCGGCCAGCTCTTTGGCGGCTTCGGGGCGGCCCAGCAAACCGGCAGCCCGTTCCATTTTTTTCAAGCGCTCGGGTTCACGCAACAGCCCGCGCACTTCTTCAGCCAACCGCTCACCGGTGAGCGCTGACTCGCGAAACATCAACGCCGCGCCGGCCTTCACCATCGCCTGCGCATTCATTGCCTGGTGATCGTCAGTGGCAAACGGAAAGGGTATGAGAATCGACGCTTTTTTGCACACCGTCAGCTCGGCCAACGTGGTGGCTCCAGCGCGGCAAATCACCAGCTCGCTGCTGCCGTAGGCGGTCGACATGTCGTCGATGAACTCGAGCACTTCAGCGTGAAACCCACGCTCGGCGTAGCCTTTGCGCACGGTTTCTAAGTCGGCCTTGCCGGTCTGGTGAATGAAGTGCAGCTTTTCTTTCAAATCGTCGAGGTGTGAGAGCGCGTCGAGCACCCGGCTGTTCACCCCCTTCGCGCCCAAGCTGCCGCCAAACACCAAAATGGTGAAGCGCTCGTGCGGTTTGTGCGGGCGTAAAAAATTCTCCATCAGCTTGCCGCGAATCGGGTTGCCGATGACATACACCGTGCTCTGGGGAAAAAACGCGCGCGCTTCTTCGAAGGCCAAAAAAACCGCCTTCACGAAGCGGCCCAACACTTTGTTGGTGAAGCCGGGCACTGCGTTTTGCTCTTGAATGGCGGTGGGCAAACCCATCATCCACGCGGCCATCACCACCGGCCCCGACGAATAACCGCCCACCCCCACCACCACGTCGGGTTGATATTTGCGCAACAGCCGCCACGCCGAAATGAACGACAGCGGCAGGGTCACCACGCCGAGCAGAAATTTGCCGAAGCCCATGCCCTTCAAGCCGCGCGAGGGAATGGCGGCAAAGTGGTACCCCGCGGCAGGCACCACGCGGGCTTCGAGGCCTCTATCGGTGCCAATGAAGACGACGTCGTTCTTGGGGTGGCGGGTTGACACCTCTTCTGCCAAGGCGATGCCTGGGAAAAGATGACCTCCGGTTCCTCCCCCGGCGATCAACACCCTCATGCAGTGGCCTCCGAGGCGCCAACCGGTACTTCATAGCGCGCGGGGCGGGCTACGCGCACGCGCCGCTTGGCGCCTTCGGCCGTGGCGCTGATTGACAGCAACAACCCGGCCGCGCCCATCAGCACGATCAGCGAGTTACCCCCATAAGAGATGAACGGCAGCGTCAAGCCTTTGGTCGGCACCAGCCCCATCGCCACCGCCATGTTCACCAGCGCTTGAAAAGCGACGAGCGAGGTGATGCCCAAACCCAAGTACGTGCCAAAGGGCTCTGACGCGCCGAGCGACGCGCGAATGCCGCGCCAAATCACCACGCCATAGAGCAGCATCAGCGCCGCCACGCCGAGCAGGCCGAGCTCTTCTCCGATGATTGAAAAGATGAAGTCGGTGTGCGCTTCAGGAAGAAAGAAAAGTTTCTGCCGGCCGTCGCCCAGCCCCAAGCCGGTGAAACCACCCGAGCCGATAGACATCAACGATTCGGCCACTTGGTAGCCCGAACCTTTGCGATTGGCCCAGGGGTCGAGGTACCCAAAAATGCGTTGCATGCGGTACGGAGACGACGCCACCGCGTGGTACGCAAACGGCAACGCGAGCAGCACCGAGCCCACCAGGTACGACAGCTTGGCTCCCCCGGCGAAGAGCATGACGAACATCAAGAAGAGCAAACCCACCGACGTGCCGAAGTCAGGCTGCAGCATGCACAAGCCCACCAGCACGCCACACACCGCGAGGTGAGGCACGAAGCCGACCGAGAAGCTCTGCACCTTCTCGCGTTTTTTCGCCATCGAATATGCCAGGTAAATGACCCACGCCATTTTGGCGATTTCGGCGGGCTGAATCGAGATACCGGGAAATTTTATCCACCGTTTGGCGCCGTTAGCCGCGCTGCCCACTCCGGGAATCAGCAGCATCACCAGCAGAATCACCGCCAGAATCAACAGTGGGTAAGCGTAACGGGCGACGCGTCGGTAACCGACTTTCATTGCCATCGCCATGACGAACAGGCCAATGCACGCGGCCACTGCTTGACGCTTCAAGAAGTAGAACGAGTCGTTCAGCTTCTCTTGCGCCATAATCGCGCTGGCCGAATAGACCATCACCAGCCCCAGGCCCACCAACGCCAGCACCGCTCCGAGCAGCAGCGGATCATACGAGGGCGTCTTCTTCGCCTCAGACGACATCTTTAAAGAGACCTCACCAGTCTTTTGAAACTGTCACCGCGTTCTTCAAAGTTCTTGAATTGATCGTACGACGCACACGCAGGTGACAAGAGTACCGTGTCGCCAGCTTTCGCCAATTCTGTGGCCTTCGAAACCGCACGTTCCAATGTTTGACAGTCGTGAACGGGGCATTCTGCCCCGAAGGCCTGCTTCACGTTGGGAGCATCGTGCCCAATCGTCAGCACCCCGCGCAGCTTGCCCTTCGCCGCGTCGACCATTGGAGCGTAGGGAGCCCCCTTGCCCTTTCCTCCTGCAATCAACCACACCCGCCCCGTCAACGCGCGCAAAGCCACCACTGAAGAATCGACGTTGGTGGCTTTTGAATCGTTTACCCACTCGACCCCGTTCACTTCGCGCACCCATTCGAGCCTGTGCGGTAACCCGCCAAAGGTGGCCAGGCCTTGAGAAATGACCTTTGCCGGCACGCCGTGGAGCGACGCCATCAATGAAGCGGCCATCGCATTTTGCAAGTTGTGCGCGCCGCGCAGCGCCCGGTTCGCCACTTCGAAGAACGACTTCTCGCCAAAGTTGAAGCGAAAGCCATTCGCTTCAGCCAACGCCAAGCCGTCGAAGCCGGGCAGACCCTCGCCCATCGAAAACGCGTACACCGCCAGGTACTGCTTTTTTAGCCGTGCCAGACGTTCTTGTGCGCCGCGGGCCAGGGCCACCACCGTGGCGTCGTCGGCATTCACCACCGCGAAACCCGACTGGGGCATGTTGTCGAAGATGCGCCCCTTGGCCGCCGCGTATGCCCGGGGGTCGGGGTAGCGGTCTAAATGGTCGGGGGTGATGTTCAAAATCGCTCCCCCCAAGAACGATGTTTCGACAATGCCTTCGAGTTGAAAGCTCGACATTTCGACCACGTGCACGTCGAAACGTTCGGCGCACGCTTCAGAAAAAGGCCGGCCCAAGTTACCGCCGATGAAGGTGTGACGCCCCGCCGTCTGCTGTAAATGCCCGAGCAATGCGGTGGTGGTGCTTTTGCCGTTGGTGCCGGTGATGCCGAGCAACGGGCCCGCCCCGGTCGGCAACATGCGGTAAGCGAGCTCGATTTCGCCCATCACCGCGACCCCTGACCGAGCGGCTTGTTGCAGCACGGGCTTGTCGAGGGGAACGCCCGGGCTCACCACCACCCCTTGCGCGCCGGCCAATGCGTCAGAGGTAATTCCACCCAAATGCAGCCTGACCCCTTTTTCGCGCAGCTGGTCGCTCTGCTCCACTTCAGCCTTTTCGTCGACGCCGACCACACGCACGCCCCGCGAGAGCAGCAAGTCAATCGCCGCCCGCCCGCTCTTGCCAAGGCCGACCACCGCTACCTGACTGAGACGAAAGGGTTCCACAGAACTACCTCAGCTTGAGCGACATCAACGCCACGCTGCTGCAGAGAATGGCGACGATCCAAAAACGAACCACGATTTTCGGCTCAGCCAGACCTTCAAGCTCGAAGTGGTGGTGCACCGGCGCCCGTTTGAAAACGCGCTTGCCGGTGGTGCGAAACGAAATCACCTGAATCATCACCGACACGATTTCGTAGAGAAAAAGGCCGTGAATGATGGCTGAAACAAGCTCGTTCTTGCTCAACATCGCCAGGGTGCCGAGCGCGCCGCCCAGCGCCAACGCACCAATGTCGCCCATGAAGACCGAAGCTGGGTACGAATTGAACCAAAGAAACGAAATGCCCGAGCCGACGATGACCGCGCAAAACACCGCCAGCTCGGCACCTCCATTCACCTTGGCGATACCCAGGTATTCATACAGAGGTATGCCCACCCACTTCGGAGTGCCACCCACGTTCACCACGTCGGCGATCGCCAGCGTGGTACCGCCGACATAACAAAGCACCGCGAACGTGAGCGCCGCGACGATGGTGGGCGCAATTGCCAAACCGTCGAGCCCGTCGGTCAAGTTCACCGCGTTCGACGTGCCGACGACCAACACCCAGCCAAAGACGACATAGAACCAACCCAAGTCGGGGTTCCACCAATGCGTGGGTATGAACGGCACCGTGAGCTTGGTCTCAATCAACAGCCGGGGAAAACCGCCGCTCCAGTCGCTCAAAAAGCCAAACACGGCAATGAGGTAAAACGTGGTCTGCAGAATCAGCTTGTAACGGCCCGCAAGCCCTTTGGAATTTCGCTTCGAAAGCTTCAACCAGTCGTCGAGAAAGCCGATGAAGCCGTAGCCCAGGGTGACGAGCAGCGCCACCCACACCGGCTTCGAGCTCAAGTCGGCGAAGAGCAGTGTACCCACCGCGATGCACAACAAAATCAGCGCGCCGCCCATGGTGGGGGTGCCCTTTTTTTTCTGATGAGATTCGGGCGTGTGATCTCTCACGTTGCTCTGCCCGTGCTGCGAAAAACGCAACCGCTCAATCAACTTGGGGCCGACCAACATGCCAAGCAGCAGCGCGAAAATGCCCGCCGCCACGATGCGAAAGGTGGGGTACTTCAAGAAGTTCACCCACCGGCCGAGCGAGTCTTCTTTGAGAATTTCGTAGAGCCAATAGAGCATTTAGTGAGCTGCTCCTGCAGCCGCCACGCCGAGCCCTTCAACCACCCGCTCGAGCTTCATGCCGCGGCTGGCTTTCACCAACACCACGTTCTCTTTCGACAATTGCGGAGTGAGCCACGCCAATAGCGGCGCCACCTCGAGAAAGTGCGCGGCTTTTTCGCCCAAGCGCGGCCGGGCGACCGCGTACGCGTGCTTCATGCGCGGCCCGAAAAAGGCGATGGTACCCGCGTGCTGGGGGGCTTTTTCGCCCATCTGGGTGTGCTCATGCTGCTCACCGGCGCCTACTTCTAACATGTCGCCCAGCACCGCCACCGCGTGGGCTTGATCGGCCACGCTGGCCAACGTCTCTAGCGCCGCGAGCATCGACGACGGGTTGGCGTTGTAACAATCGTCAATCACCGTGAAGCCCGCCGGCGCCGCATTGACCTGCAGCCGCCGCGCGTACGCCTGCACGTGCTCTAACCCCCGCACACATTCTTCGGGGCGGTAACCGAGCGCGACGCACAGCGCGAACGCGGCGGTGGCATTCGCCGCGTTGTGCGCGCCAAGCAGCTTCAGCTTCACGTCGAAACTGCGGCCCAAGTAAGTCAGGGTGAGACGAAACCCGTCGAAGCGCAGGCTCTCGACGCTCTTCAAGCAAATGTCGGCGTGGGGGTGACGGCCGAAGGTGAGCTGCCGCGCTCCCGAAGCGACGGCCTGCGCGAGAATGCGCGGGTCATCGAGGTTCACCACCGCGGTGGCGCCCTTGCGTAAACCCGCGAACAATTCTCCCTTTGCTTTGGCCACGCCCTCGAGTGAACCCAAGCCTTCTAAGTGCGCGCTCTGCACCGAGGTAATGAGCCCCGCGTCGGGCTGGGCCATGGCGGTGAGCCGGCCGATTTCGCCGGCGTGGTTCATGCCCATTTCGACAATCGCCGCGACGTGCGAAGGAGCCAGCTCGAATAACGTCAGCGGCACTCCCACTTCATTGTTCAAATTGCCTTGCGTCTTCAGCGCCGGCCCACGGGTAGCGAGAATCGACGCAATCATCTCTTTGGTCGTCGTCTTGCCATTCGAGCCGGTCACCGCCCCTAAGGGAATGTGAAAGCGCTGGCGGTGAAACCGCGCCAAGCCACCCAACGCCGCCAAGGTGTCGTCGACCGCGAAAACCGCCAGCGCGTCGGGCCATGTGTCGGCGGCATGCGACTTGTTCACCACCACGCCCGCGGCGCCATGGTCAGCCGCCTGCGCAATGAAATCATGCGCGTCGTAGCGTTCGCCTTTGAGCGCCACGAAAAGACACCCCGCAGAAACCTGGCGGGTGTCAGTGCTAATGGCGTCGTACGAAGCGCGAGCGCCTGAACGCACGCGGGTGGCGCCCGTGGCTTTCACCACCTGCTCGTCTGAAAAACGAACCACCATCGTCAGAAGGCTCTACCCCTTCGGTGCCAAAGCGACACCCAACGCTTTTTGTGCCTCTTCAATGTCGCTGAAGTGAGCGCGCTCAGTGCCGATTTCTTGGTAATTCTCGTGGCCTTTGCCGGCGATGAGCACGGTGTCGCCGGCTTTGGCGAGCGAAATTCCCAACGCAATCGCCGCGGCGCGGTCAGCCTCGACCAAGTAACCCTTCTCACCTGACTTCGCCTTGGCCGCGCCCATGCGCCGCAAGCCCGCCTTTTCGAGGCCGGGCGTCACTTCGGCAATGATGCTGTCGGGGTCTTCGGTGCGCGGGTTGTCAGAAGTGACAATCGGCAAATCGCACAGTTCGCCGGCGGCTTCGCCCATGAGCGGGCGCTTGCCTTTGTCACGGTCGCCCGCGCAACCAAACACGCAAATCACCCGACCCTTGGTGACGTGACGGGCTGAATCGAGCGCTCGGCGCAGCGCGTCGTCGCTGTGGGCGTAGTCGACGAGCGCCACCACGCCGTTGTTTTCTACCCGCTGCATGCGACCGGGCACACCCTTCACCCGCTCAATGCCGTCTTGCACGTCGCGCCGCGAGAACCCGGCCGAGAGCGCAATGCCCGCCGCCGCCAAAATGTTCTCTAGGTTATGCGCACCCACCAGTTGCGACTTGATGGCAATGTCACCCGCTGGCGTCTTCAGCGTGGCTTTGATGCCCGCGGTGGTCAGCTCGGCGCCCGCCACCGAAATTTCGCCCGCCCCGGTGCGCGAAAATTTCCACGCCATGCGCTTTTGCCCACGCCACTCGCTGTAAATGCGCGCGGCATACGTGTCGTCGCTGTTCACCACCGCCACGCCACCCGCCGACAGGTTCTCGGTAAAGAGCCGGCGCTTGGCCTGAAAATAGCTCTCGATGTCTTTGTGGTAGTCCAAGTGGTCACGGGTCAGGTTGGTAAAACCCGCGGCGCGAAAAGTCAGCCCATGTAAGCGGTCTTGCTGTAGCGCATGGCTCGACGTTTCCATCACCACGGTGTCGATGCCGGCGTCGACCATCTCGCGAAACAAGCGGTGCAGCTCAATCGGCTCGGGCGTGGTGTGCGTCACCGGCAAGATGCGGCCGGCGTAGCGGTTTTCAATGGTGCCCAACAGGCCGGTCGATGCACCACCGGCCATGCAAATCGCCTCGAGCAGCCACGACGTGGTCGTCTTACCGTTGGTGCCGGTAATGCCGAGCAACGTGAGCGATTCGGCCGGTTTGCCGTAAAAATTGGCGGCAATCAGCGCGGCGGCTTTGCGCGATGAGCTGACTTTGAAGACGGGCACCTTCACTTCGGGCACGTCTTTTTCGCCCACCACCGCGATGGCGCCGCGCGACACGGCTTCGGCGGCGTACAGGCTGCCGTCAGTTTTGGTACCAGCCATGGCAAGAAACAAATCGCCGGGTTTGGCTTTGCGTGAGTCGGTGCACAACCCGATCACATCACCTTTGTGTTTGGGGCCGGCGGGGGGTTCGGTTCCAACACCGGTCAAGAGTTCATTCAGCTTCATAGGGCTCGTAGGCTTACGGGTTAGTGCAGCTGACCTGCCAGCTCCAGGGTTACTCGTGTTCCTTTGTCTACCAGCGCTCCGGCGCGGGGTTGTTGCGATTTCACTCGGCCGGTACCCAAAAGGTGCGGTTCGAGCGTCGTGGCCAAAAGCTGGGTCACGGCCTTGCGCGCGCTCTTACCACTCAAGTCGGGGACTCGCACTGCTCCTTCGCTGATACCGTTTTCTGTCACCCCGTCGAGGCTGGCAATCGCCGCCAATACCGGGTTAGGGCCTGAGGGCTTGGCGGGCTCTAGCGGCTTGGGGCTCTCGACGCCCGAAGCGGCCGCCGCCATCGGCCGAGAAGGCACGACCCCCCAATAAGGCATCGCCGCGCTTGCTATCTCCTTGAAAGCAGGGGCTGCGACCAGCCCTCCATAGACGTCAGTCTTGGGCTCATCGATGACCACCAATACCACTGCCCGGGGGTTTTCGGCCGGAACCATGCCAATAAACGAGGCAATGCGCTTGTCTGAATAGCCCCGCACCAACGGGTCAACTTTCTGGGCGGTGCCCGTTTTACCGGCCACCCGGTACTGGTCCATGCGGGCTCTGGGCGCGGTGCCCTCTTTTTCGACCACCGCTTCGAGCATTGACACCACGCTCTTGGCGGTGCGCGCCGACACCACCCGGCGCAGCTCGGTGGGCCGGTTTTCCAACACCACCACCCCGTCGGAGTCGACCACTTTCGACACCAGGTACGGCCGCATCAGCACGCCGTCGTTGGCCAATGCACCGTAGGCCGCGGCAATTTGCACGGCGCTGGCGGTGAGGCCCTGGCCGAATGACTCGGTGGCGAGCGAAATGTCCGCTTTGGGAAAAGGCACGACGCCCTTCGCTTCACCCGGCAAGCCCAGGCCGGGGCGGTCTCCGAAACCAAAGCGCGCGTAGTAATCGACCAGTTTTTCGCGGCCCAGCTTCTGGCCAATTTTCGCGGCGCCAATGTTCGACGACACCTGCAAAATTTTGCCAGGCGTGAGAATGCCCTGCGGGTGGGTGTCATTGATGGTGTGCCGGCCCACGCGCCAAGCGCCCTTTTCACAGTCGAAAAGCGTGCTTTCGGTAATCGCTTTTTCTTCGAGCGCGCCGGCCACCACGAAAGCCTTGAAGGTAGAACCCGGTTCGAAGGCGTCGCTCACCGAGCGGTTGCGAAACGCTTCGGCGTGCGCCTCGTTGGGCGTGTTGGGGTTGAGCCGCGGGTAATTCGCCAGCGCCAGCAGCTCTCCGCTCTTGGGGTCTAGCACCACGGCCATGCCGGCGGTGGCCTTCGCGTCGGCCACCGCGCGGGCGAGCGCTTTTTCGGCCATGTACTGAATGCGGTTGTCGAGGGTGAGGGTCAAGGTGGCGCCTTCGCGCGGCGCGTCGTCGTCGAGCCGTTGGGTCACCAACTTGCGGCCTTTGGCGTCGCGAAAACCTTCACGGCGGCCGGCCTGGCCCGAAAGCTCTTCTTCGAAAGCGAGCTCGAGCCCGTCTAAGCCTTTGCCCTCTTTGCCGACAATGCCCACCACGTGGCCCGCCAATTCACGCTGGGGGTAGAAGCGGCGAGGCTCCTTGCTGAAGCCAATGCCGTTCAAGGCAAGCGCCTTCACCTTGGCCACTTCTTCGGGTTTGGCTTGCCGCTTCACCCACACGAAGCGCTTCGCTTTTTCGAAGCGTTCGCGCAGCTCTTTGGGGTCTAGGTTTAGCGCTTTCGCCAGCTGTTTCGCAGACACCTTCACGTCAGGCAATTCAGTGGGGTCGGCCCAAATCGAATCGACGTCGACGCTTTGCGCGAGCGGAGCGCCCACCCGGTCGACGATGTCTCCGCGACGGGCAGCAATTTCGACTTCGCGAATATATTGATCTCGTGCCATTTCACGCAGGCGATCGTTCTGATGCACCTGCAGCGCCACCGCCCGGGTGAAGACCGCGAGCAGGCCGGCAAAGAACACCGCGCCCATCAGCCACACGCGCACCCGCAACCACCGCGTGGGAGCGTCGACCTTGCGGGCTTTGTGTTTGAGATCGCGCATTGACGAATTACCGCGTTGGCACAGGCCAAAGTGCATTGGGCGCAGGCGCCACCAACCCCAACTTCTCTTGCGCCAATTTTTCTAAGCGGCCCGGCGCCTTCAAGGTCGCGACTTCGAGCTTGAGCTGCTCTTGCTCACGCACCAGCAACCGGTTTTCGTTGTCGAGGCGCGAGAGATCGTACCCCACGCGCACCACCAACACGCGCGAAGTCACGTGCACGATACCGACGGTGACGAACAAGCCGCACAAAATCGCCGCCGGCAACAGCTCGAGCAAAATGACGCTCAACGAGAAACCGCTCTTGCGTGCATCGAGAAGCGCCGCGCTCATCGAATTTTCTCCACCGCTCGTAAATGCGCCGACCGTGCGCGCGGGTTGTCTTCAACTTCGTCTTCGCCCGCCGAAATCGACTTGCGGGTGAGCAATTCAAAGTCAGGAAACTTCGTCGCCAGGGGGGGCACATGCGCAGGGCCCCCCGGCTCAGTGCCCGTCAGCCGGCGAAACGCGGTTTTCACCCGCCGGTCTTCGAGTGAATGAAAAGCGATGATCGCCGCCACCCCGCCCGGTTTGAGCAGCGAAGGCAGCTTGTCTAAAAACTGATCTAACGCGTCGAGCTCGCCATTCACCGCGATGCGCAGCGCTTGAAAAGTCTTCGTCGCCACGTGCACGCGCTTGGGCCATTGGCTCTTTGGCACCGCACCGGCAATCGCGAAAGCGGCGGCTTGAGTGGTCTGCGGCGAAGTGGCTTTCAACGCCCGGGCAATCGGCCGCGAAAAACGCTCGTCGCCATAGCGCCAAATCACGTCGGCCAGCTCTTTTTCTTCGAGCGACGCAATGAGCTCGGCCGCCGTTACCCCGTCTTGCCCCAGGCGCATATCGAGCGGGCCGTCGGCTTGAAACGAAAACCCGCGCCCGGGCGTGTCGAGCTGGTGTGATGAAACGCCCAAGTCGAGCAGCACGCCGTCAAAAGGCGCCATCGGTAGCGACGCGGCGTCAGCGAAGTTGCCTTCTCGGGCTTGAAAATGGGTGCCATAGGCCTTCAGCCGCTGCGCGGCGGCGTCGAGCGCGGCGTGATCGCGGTCGAGCCCCACCACGTCGGCGCCCGCCTGCAAGAGCGCCTCAGAGTGGCCGCCGCCCCCCAATGTTCCGTCGAGAATCAACTTGCCCGGTTCTGGCTTCAAGAGTCTGACCGCCTCATGCAAGAGGACAGTGTGGTGCGAGAACGCCAATTCACTCCGCCACGTAGACAACGCGCTCGAAAGCGGCCACCGCTTCGGGAGCCGCGACGAAATAGTCGAAACCGTCCCACGCGCCGGCAGAGCGAAAAATGGCCGCGATGTACGGCGACAACCCGCACAACTTAATGTCGCCACCCGCGCCGCGAAACGCTTCGGCCCGGCGACACAGCGGCTTCACGCCGCGAAAATCGAAGTGCGACACTTCAGCAAAGTCGATCACGATGTTGCGCACCCCGCGCTGCGCCAACTCGAAAAGCAGCGTGTGAATTTCGGGAAATTCTTTTGAACCCACTTCGCCTTCCAACGAAATGGTGGTCACCAAAGCGCCAGACGGCGCAGTGAGCTCCAAGGGTTCTAATCGCGGTGTCATCTCCATGCTGCCTCCTTGATTCGAGAAAAAGTCAGCCCTGCTTGAGCTCGGTGAGAACGCGCATCACGTCTGTTGAATCGGCGGCGCCCCTGGCCTCGTCTTGCGCGGCCTTCCAGCCGGGGCGCGACCACAGTTCGATCACCTTCACCATGCCCGCCCACACCACTTCTTTTCCCAACCCGGCGTGATCGCGCAGCGAGGGAGGAATGAGCACCCGCCCCATTTTGTCGATGCCACATTCTTGCGCCGACGCCACGTACAGGCGCATCAGCGTTTTCACGCCCGGCTCCATGGGGTTGCGCTTGCCGAGCGCCGCTTCGAGCGCTTCCCATTCGCGCACCGGGTAAGCGTGCAAACAGGCGTCTAAAGCCGTGGTGATGATCAACCGCTCGTCGTACGCACCTAAAAGCGTTTCGCGCAGCTTCGCCGGGAACGTCGTGCGTCCCTTCGTATCAATGGGATGTTCGAAAACACCTCGAAACACGGTTCACCCACTTCAATTGGCGCGAATGGCTTTTCTAGCCACCCATTGCCACTTTTTGCCACTTTTCATGAAAGCTAAAGTCGCTTTCTGCAGTGGTCAATTTTTCAAGTGGCTGTGGTTCAAGGGTTTTTGAACTGGGCTGTCCGGCTGACAGAAGGCGGTGCCACGACCCAATGTGGGCTTTGCGCGCTCTAGCGGCAGTTCAGAATCACCGCTAACGTTCTGCCGTCTTATCGCGCCGGCGATATTAAAAACGAAGTTATTTCAGTGTGATAGGGAGATTCACCCCATGCGCAGTGTGGCCTTCATGGCGTTCAGTTTGTTGGCGATGGCTTGTGGCGGTACGGCGAAGATCGGCGGCGGCAAAGCAGGCGCGGCCCAAGCGTTTCTCAATGCTTCTGAGCCCACCCAAAACACTTCAGGGGTGAACCTGGGCTCCTCTTTGTTCGGTGATTTGGCGGTGCCGTGCGATCACGGCGGCGACATTCGACTCAAGAATTTGAGCCTCGATGTGTCGGCTGGCAATGGCGGCGCCTCGACTGGCATCGGCTTCACGGCGCAATTTTTCAACTGCAAGAGCGCCACCAGTGACGCCGGCGACGCGGTGTTGAACGGCGAATTGACGGTGAACAACCTCACCAAAGCCTCGAGTCAAGGCGCTCTGCTGCAGCAAACCTTGAAGGGCAAGCTCACCGTAGGAGGCGCCTTCAATGACTTCTTAGACGCCGACGTGGTGCAAGAATTGTCGGTCAGCACCATGGGCGGGCCACAAATTTCGGCCACGGTGAAAGGTCAAATTGCTACGTCGAGCGACAGCTTTACTTTCGATGAGAGGGTGCTGGTAACCGCCGACAAGATAGTCGTCGACGTCTCGACGAAGTAGTCTCTCGAGCTGCCTTGGCCGCCTCTCAAAAGCAGCCTGTTCGCTTAAAGGTCTCTTACAAGACGCCGGGGGCGTTGCTCAGCGAGTTCACCCGGAGCATCGGCAAAGGCAACGTCTCAATCGAGAGCGGCCGCGCCCTGCCCGTCGGTACACGCTTCGTCTTCGAGCTGCACGCGCATGGGGTCGACGAATTCGTCGAGGTCTACGGCAAGGTGCTTTCGGTCGCGGTCACTGACCCGAAGAACAAGAAATTTTTACTCAACATTCGCTACGAAGCACCGGGAGATCGCCGCGGCCTCGACTTGCTCTTGCAGCACATTTTCGATTCGCACCAGTTCGAAAAAGTGCGCAAGCACCCGCGCATTCCCATTCAAGTGCGCGCCAGCGAAGACCGTCAGCAGAGCCCCGCTTACGTGGTGCGCGATATTTCACGGGGTGGGTTGGGCATCGAAGTCGAAGCGCCCGGCGTGCCGAAATATGTGCACGTGGGGGCGCCCTTTCTGCTCGAGCTCGGTACTTCCATCGGCCCACTGGTGCTGCATGGCGAAATCGCCTGGGTGTTTTCGCCGCAGTTAGAGCGCACCAAGTGGGTGAACCCGGCCATGGGCGTGGTCTTCGGCACGCTGCGCAACGACACCCTCGAACGGCTGAAAACGATTCTCACCTTGCAGGGCCTGCCACCCCCTCCGTGGAAGGCGAAGGTCAGCTTCGGGCCTGACGCCGTCACACGCATGCCGTAAGTTGTTGAGCGTCGGCACTTGGCACGCTAGGCCATTGGCCATGATGCGCCTCTTCGGAACGTTGGCTTTGGTCTTCGCTTTCTCAGGGTGCGGTCCTACCGTGGGCGACCCGTGCACCACCGCGCGCGAGTGCGGCAACAACATTTGTCTCAACGCCGCCGGGCAACCGGGAGGCTATTGCACCCAAACGTGCAAGCTCGACGATGGGCGCAGCTGCCCTTCAGGCACGCTGTGCGTACGCGACGGCGCCGGCCGCGACAACCCTTCGTGCTTTCGCATTTGCAGCAGCGCCGCTGATTGCCGCTCGGGTTACGTGTGCCGCGCTGAGAAAGACAGCCCCAGCCCGGTTTGCATTGGGCCGGCGGGCATCTAACGCGTTTAGAAACTTGCGTCGAGAGCCCAGCGTGTCACCGTTCGGGGCATGCCCCCTTCACGCGCACCTCGCACCCAAGTCGGCCTGCCTGTCTCTATCGAACGCCGGGCCGCGGCATTGTGCTCTGACTTGTCAGACCAAGGCTTTTGTCTCGAAGTGCCATTCGCCAGCTTTGAACAAGGCCGCGCCATCAAGGGCTATGTGCTGGTGGGCGGCAAAGAGCTCAACTTTCACGGCACCGTGGCCTGGGTGAAACCGGGCAACCCAATGACGTCGATGTGGAGCGCCATTGGCGTTCGCTTTACGCACGTCTCGGTCGGGTTGCGCGCGCTCATCGGCATCGAGAAGAAACGCCGGCCGCAAAAATAAGCGCAAGAGCTCAACCGATAAGCTCACCCTGGTTGAGCCGGTTCAGCGCTTCGTTGAGCGGCAACACCGACAGCTCTTCGTCACGAAGCGGCTGCTTGCCGAGGTAAATGACGTACCCTTTCGTACCTTTCTGGGCGCGTACGAACTCCTTCAACGCATAGCCTTCTTCGCTGCGCCAGCGCGTGCTCGCTTTGACTTCAATCGCCACCTGCTTTTTGCCGCGCGACCAAATGAAGTCGACCTCTGAACCTGACGGCGTTCTCCAATAAGAGAGGCTGCCTCCC
>JAIBBR010000209.1 GCA_019694575.1 Myxococcaceae bacterium | reverse complement strand
CTCGAGCGGTAGCAAAGGCGCGGTTGAAATGTGGTTCAAGAAGGGCACCGAGCCGAAAGATGTGCAGCCTGAAAAGGGCTCCGTCGGGGTTGATCAGTTCATGCAGATTCCCAATTGAGAAAAAGCACCCTGTCTCGCTTGCGGTGTCGCTGTTTAGAGGTTTCATAGCGCCGATCCGCTCTGTGGGGTTAAGCAGCGCGTGTGGACTTATCGATTCAGGGAGAGATAAGTCTTCACGCCCACGAACCGGCCGCACAGTCGCCTAAGCAAAGTTCGAAAAGGCACCCAAGCCCCGCATCGCGACGCACTTCGTCCCTTTTGAGCCCAATGCATAGAGCACCCTCGCGGCAATCCGGTAACCTGTTCGGTGCTCTCGGACGATGTTCTACAGATCTTTCTCGTCAGCCCGATCAATCACGAATTTCTGGGGCGCTGTATTAAGGGCCTGTCCGCCATGGACGTGCCCACTGCACAGCGCACCTTGAAAACTGAAGTGCCCGCGTTGCTCACGCTGGCGACGCCGGTGGCTTTGGCGCAGGCGGGCCAAGCGGCGATGGGGCTCGTCGACACTGCGGTGGTGGGTCGGCTGTCTGCCGCGGCGCAAGGCGGCGTGGGCATTGGCAATGGAGTGACGTTCACCCTCTTCGTGCTCGGCCTGGGCATTCTGCTCGCGTTAGACCCTCTCATCTCGCAGGCCATTGGCGCGCGCGACCCCCAGCAAGCGCGCGAGGTCTACGTGCAAGGCGTGTGGTTGGGCGTGATGTTGAGCGCCATTCTCGCGGTGCCCCTGGCGGTGGTGCCGTGGTTCTTCGAAGCGGTGGGCGTTGAACAGGCGATGGCGGTCGAAGCGCGCAAGTTCGTGCTCTGGCGCATACCCGGCATTTTGCCGTTCTTCTTGTTCACCGCGGCGCGCTCGTACCTGCAAGGGCAGGGGCGCCCGGCGATTTTGGTGTGGGCGATGCTGATCGCCAACCTGCTCAACTTCGGGCTCGACGTGGTGCTGGTGTTCGGTTTCGGGCCCCTGCCTCCACTGGGTGTGCCCGGAGCGGCGATTGCCACCAACCTCTGCAGCGTTTTGCAGTGGGTGATTTTGGCGTGGGCGATTGGGCCTGCCCCAGCGAATACGGTGAAGCGCTTCTCGCGCGATATCGCCGCGAAAATCGTGCGCGTCGGCTTGCCGATTGGTTTGCAAATGTCGGCCGAGGTCGGCGTCTTTGCTCTCGCCGCCGTGCTGGCGGGCAGCCTCGGGCAAGCCAGCGCCGCGGCGCATCAAGTCGCCATCACCTGGGGCAGCCTGTCGTTCTGTTTCGCCATCGGCATCGGCAACGCCGCCAGCACGCGGGTGGGGTGGGCGATTGGCGCTGGCGATACTTCGGGAGCGCGGCTTGCCGGCAAGAGCGCTTTTATCGCCGGCATGGCGGTGATGGGAGTGTGGGCGCTGGTCTTCTCTGTTTTTCCCTTCACCATTGCCCGGGTTCTGACCAACCAGGCCGAGGTGTTGGCGTTGGCCGTGCCGCTCATGGGGGTCACCGCGCTCTTTCAAATTTCTGACGGTGTGCAAGCCGTGGGCGCCGGAGTGCTGCGTGGCATCGCCGACACGCGCTTCGCCTTCATCGCCAACGTAGCGGGGCACTACATGGTGGGGCTCCCCATCGCCGTGCTTTTCGGGTTGCGCCTGGGCTTCGGCGTTCAAGGTTTGTGGTGGGGTTTGTGCGCCGGGCTTACCGCGGTCGCCGTGCTCTTGCCGCTGCGCTTTTTCGCCCGTACGAGACACTCCGTCGCCCGTGCCATCGACGCTTGAGGGGGTCAATTGCCTGAGGGTGTTTCAAGCCTCAAGAGAGGGCCGGCCTCCAAGCCATAGAAACACGACCGCGAAGGGGCCTCAAAATCGCCCGAGCCAACTGACAAAAAGGCACTCGGCCGCGCATTTCAAAACCGCTCTCTCGTATCGGCTTTCTTACATGCGCACCAAAGACGATGCCGAAGTGGCTGGCGTGGTTGGGTGCTTGGCCTTAATGAGACGAGTGGGGCTCGGGTGTCGAGTTCGGGGGCCAGCACATGGGCGACGTGTTCTCTAACCTCGAAGAACGCTTTCGCGGCATGGGCCGTCTCAAAGGCAAGGTGGCTGGTGGCAGCGACCGAAGCTTCGCCTTCACGGCCGTCTATTTGTCATTCATTCACTACTTCATGCTGTCGCGACTCTTCAGCGCCACTGACGTCTACCGGGCGAAAGACGAAGCTGAAGCTGTCACCAAGCTCGTGCACTTGTTTCGCCACGGCGTGGGCCGCTCCAAAGCAACGCGGCTTCAGCGCAACTTGCGTGAGAGCGACTGGTAGGCAGGCAAGGGCAGCGACGCCAAGAACTTCGCGCCCACCGCGGTCGGCCACGGGTACATCACGCGCTCGGTGCCGCGCACAATCGCCTGCGCCGTACGCTCCACCGCGTCGTCGGTTTCAATCATGAACGGCATTTTGAAGCTGTTCTTCGCCGTCATCTCGCTCTTGAAAAAGCCCGGGTACACGCAGGTGACGCGCACGCCCAGGTGCTTCACGTCGACGCGCAGGCCTTCGAGAAAAATAGAGAGAAACGCCTTCGAGCCGCTATAGCCGGCCGAGCGGGGCAGCCCACGAAACGCCGCGAGTGACGCAATGCCGACCAAATGGCCGCGCTTGCGTTCGACCATGCCCGAGAGCGCGCCGGTCAACGTCGCCGCGGCGCCATTCACGTTCACTTTGAGCATGCTCGAGAGGGAGTCCCAGTTAATGCGCTTGCCGTAGGTGTCGTTGCCCACGCCGGCGTTGGCGATCACCAAGTCGAGCCCTCCGCTCTCGTGATCGAACGCCTTCACTTTGGCGAAGGTGGCGTCGGCATCGGCGACGTCCATCACCACCGGTATCACCCGCCCTTCGGGCGCTTCGGCTTGCAAGGCTTTGAGTTGATCAGCGCGCCGGGCCGCGGCGTAGACCTTCGTGCCTTGCTTGGCAAACCACAGCGCCAAGCCCCGGCCCAACCCGCTCGAGGCGCCGGTGATGAGCGCCGTTTTGTATTCTGTCTTTTTCATCAGTTGATGTTCCCGCAGCTCACGTAGAGCGAATTGTCGCGTGGATCATGCACGTTGATGAGCCAGCCTCCATCAGAAATATCTGAGAGGCGTGCTTGCGGCAGGGTGGTGCGGCTCATCAAAGTGCCGCCGTCAGTTGCCACGTTGTATTCGCTGGGGTCGCGCATGAAGTCGAGCACGATAGAACGATTGGTGTTCGGCAGCGTTGAAAGCGCAGGGCCAATTTCGCCGCAGCGGCCTTCGTGCAAATGCGTCGGGTACGGCCGCGTATCGTTTGCTTTCTGAATCACAATTTCGACCTTTAGGCCTTCGCGTGTCTCGGTCAGGGTGGCAGTGCCGCTTTGCCCCGAGTTGTTCTCTGAATTCATCACCACCACCGCAGTGCGAGGGCCACAAGCGAGCAACAACCAAAAGGGAGCAGTGAGCAGGTGGCGCACGTTGCTGTGACGTATAGCGCACTCGCGCAGCCAGGCACGCCCTTTCACTTTTTCAGGTGCACTGGCCCAGCCCGCCACTGCATAGTCTGCGGCTCCTTGCGTGAAGCGACTGCGTTTTCGCTGCCTTTGGCCGTCATCTACGTCGCGCTCGCGTTGATGCTGTGCCTTTCGCTGGCCGGAGCGGTGTCGCTCGACGCAGTGCCCGGGTTACTGGGAGCAGGCCTCGGCATCGGCTTGGGGTTAACCGGGCCGCGGTTGGCGCGACACTTTGGCGAGCGCAGGTGGAACCGAATCGGCCTTGGCATGCTCGGCGTGTTTGCGTTGCTCGGGCTGGCCTGGGTGACGTTGTTCTCTTCGATGCAAGGCAGTGATTTCGGCGTCTACTACCGCTGTGGAGCCGCGGACGCCGCGTCATGGGCCGATCGCATCAACGCCTGCCAATCGATCTACCTCGAGCCCTCGCTCGTCTTTTGGGCGCGCTCGCTGCTCTACACAGTGCCGTGGGGCTTTTGGCCCGGCGCGTCGGTGAAGGGGCTGACCGTCGTCAACGCGTTGCTGCAGGCCGCCACCTTGGGCGTGTTGTTTTTGCTCGTTCGACGACAATTGGGCGCGGCGGCGGCGGTTGTCGCTTTGTGTCTGTACGGCGTTTTTCCCGAGCGTGTTTGGTCACTCACGGTCATCACACCTGACCATGTGACGTCATTGCTCTTGCTCACACTGCTGTACCTCTTCGTACGGGTAGAAGAGCCGCTCGAGCCGGGCCGTCGGGTGCTTGGCTTGGGCCTGCTCGGGGCGGTGCTCTTCGCCATCGACTTGACACGCAATGTCGGCGTGCTGCTGCTGGCGGCGGTGGTGCTGTGTTTTCTTCTCGCACCCCGCTCGCAAGATCGCCGCCGCGCAATGGCGCAGACAGGAGTGGTGATGGCGGTCTTCTTCGGGCTCGGCGCCGTACTGCAAGCCCTGGTGCCGGTATCGCTCCAAAACCTTCAGCTTCTTCGGCTCGCCAGCTCGCTCAACCTGCTCGCCAGTCAGCGCTGGGGCGACATGTACGTGTGGAACCAATATCTCTGGCCGGCGATACCGGGCGACGAACGAACGTCGTTTGCCCTGCGGCGGCTCATCGACGAAGTGCACCTGCACTTCTCAAATTACCCTGCTTATCTTTTCTCTAAGGCGCGCGCGCTGGTGGGCGCCGACGGCTATTTGTTTTTTGCCACGAGCGACTTGTCGGCCAACCCAGACACGTTGCTTGCCGTTCCGCGCTCGACCGTGCCGCTGATTCACCCAGGGCTTGCCCATGGCGCAAGTGCCATGCTGTTGGGGGCTTCACTGGTCGGCGTGCTCCGGGCGCCCCGTCAATCGGCGGCGTTGGTGTCGGTCATGAGCAGCGCCGTGGTGATGGCGGTCATTCTCGGCGTCGGTGAAGTGCAGGCGCGCTACTTGTTAATTGTCGTGCCGTGCCTAGC
>JAIBBR010000208.1 GCA_019694575.1 Myxococcaceae bacterium | reverse complement strand
GTTTGAGAGCAGTTCAAGGTGGTTATAAGGAGAGTCCTGCCGAGCTCAAGTCGCGTACCACGGCCATGAAAGACAGCACGGTGATCGCCAAGAGGTACGGCATGAGTCGAACGGGCCTGCAGACCAACGTCGAGACCGTGCCCAACGGTAAGGGTGGTGGCACCAGCATCGAAAAAATCACCGTGACCGAGACGTTTAAGAAGGGCCAAGAGACGCTGGAAATTACGCAGCTGTTTGATGGAGATGGCAACCGCGTCGGCAAGCGCGGCATTCTCTCTGACGGTCGAGGTAACAACTTCGATATTCCCGAGCGGGACTTTCCGCGCTAGCCGCTGCACGACATCATTGCCCAGGTCTGCCGTCACTGGGCGGGTAGGCCTTTCGAGCGCATCGCAATTCGGTGAAGCCCGTGCTTAATATGCGCGTGCTCTTAAGCGCCCGTAGCTCAGCTGGATAGAGCATCGGCCTTCTAAGCCGAGGGTCGTGGGTTCGAGTCCCGCCGGGCGCGCTTCGGTGTTCATCTATCGCGCTATGTGAATGACGACAGCGGTAGCGTCACATTTTGCGTTTTCGCGCGCACGCATCGACAATTTTCTGAAGGTCAGAGAGTGTTTGTCCGGAGCGAGTCAATGCTTCGAGCGAATTTTCGGTTTTTGACCAAACACTTTGGCTGCATAAAAGGCCTTACACAGGACAGGCTCGCGCACGTCATCGGTGTTTCGTTTCAGACGATCAATCTGATCGTGAACGGCAAGCGAGCAGTTACCGCAGACGTTGCACTTCGTTTGGCCCGCTACTTCAAGATGACGCCGCAGTTTTGGTTGAACATGCAGAACGCGGTAGACCTTCACCAGGCCGCTGCGGCGCTGGAGTCTCGTACCGGTTGACGTTTCAATTTCAGCGGCGGTGAGCCCCACGGCGCAGCGATGTTGGCCTGCAACTGCGGCTGCTCGAAAGCGAAAGCGTGACGGCGCGACATTTCTACACAAAAGAAAACGGGCAGGTACCTTTTGGGTACCCGCCCATTTTTTACCGCTAACGTTCGTTGGTTAAATCGCGGCGTCGACCGTCATGTACACCTGGTGCTCAGGAGACAGCCCATTGGGAATGGTCTTGAGCGCCCGCCAGCCTTCGCTCGGCATGAACACGCCGTACATCAAGTCGACCGAAAGGAACTTGTTGACCTTATACACGCCCTTCAAGTCCATCTCGATGCCGAGGTTGCTGCCGTTCATCGCCGACGCAGCGGCCGTTTGGAAATAGCGGGCGGCCAAGCTCACGTTTACCTTCTCGTGCGGGTTGAACGCCAACATCGCGTAGGCGTGCATCAGGCCCAAGCCGGCGGTGGCAACGGGAATGTTCAAGAAGAAGTCCATCTCACCGTACATCGCGTGGTTGGTTGCATAGAGGGTGTCGAACACCTTGGCGCGGCGAACCGGGTTGCCCTCGGCCGGGCTGCCCGACAAGTAGTCGATGCCCAAGTTCAGGCTTGGCTTGGTGGTGACGTCGAGGGTGTAACCGACCTTGGCCGCCGCCATGAACGCGCCGATAGGAGCCGAGACAGCCTCGCCCATGGCGTTGAAGAACGAACTTTGGCCAAGCTGGTAGTAGCCCTCAGCTTGGTAGTTCAAGCCGCCGGCCTTGCCCGAGAGAAAGCCGCCGAGTGTGTGGCGGGTTTCTTTGGCGGGCACGTTCTCGTGCACCAAGTACATCAGGCTGATGGTCGGGGCCGGAGACTTGAGCGCGTTGATGTTGAAGTGAATGCCGCCGAAGCCCACTTCAGACGTGCGAGGCGCCGCGGCGTTGAGCGTACCGTCCGAGATGATGGTCGGCTCAGCGGCCATCGACCAGAACGCGGTGACGTTCATGATGTCGGGAACCTTGATGTTCAACCGCGCCGCGTCAAACGAGCGGGCACGTTGGTACCAGCCCAAGTTACCGACCAGGCGAGCGTTGTCGAAGATGATTTCTTGGCGGCCGAGCTTGGCCTCGAGGTACTTGCCCATGGGAATGGACACGTAGCCTTGGTGCAAGTCGAAGCCGTTGGCCGAGAAATCGTTGGTGACGTCAGCTTCTTCACCCCACACGCGAACGTCTTGCAGCTGAACATGTGCGGTGAAGAACTCGGCGTTCTTCACAGTCAGGCCCAAGCGGGCACGGTGGCTAATGACTGCGCGGTCGGCAAAGGTACCGGCAGTGAAGTTGGCGCCAGAATCGATGAACAGACGCGGGCGGTACTGCACCTCGGGAATCAATGACCAGCCGTTACCGAGCGCGATCGCCGGTGACCAGGCGGGCGCAGGTGCTGGCGCTGGAGCAGGCATTGGTGCTGGCGCTGGCGCGGCAACAGGCTGCGCGTCCGCGGGTGCCAGAGTAGTGGTCGTCGTCGTGGTCGTCGTCGTGGTGGTCTGCGCAAAAGCGCTTGTCGACCACAGAGCAACGGCCAAACAGCCCCTTAACAGTTTCGACATTATGTGGTTCCTCCCCTTAAGGCGCGGCAGCAAGCCGCAAATCGCAGCGTGAAATAAGACGCGTGATTCGAGTTAGACCCGACAAGTTTAGGGCATGGTTCTGATGTGTCGAGAAAGAAGCAGTCGCACGCGAAAAATGACTGCGCCACAGTGTGCGGTGAACACACCCTGGAGCACGTGGGTGTGTGTTTTTCAGAGTGCTACAGGCCTGTAGTGTGGCCGCGAGCTGGTCAGCGACGAGTGCGGCCTTGGCGAACCTTGGACGGTTCAACAGGTCCATGGGCGCGCTGCTTCTCTCATCGAAAAGTGAGGACTTCTCGCCGAGCGCCTTCACAATGATTGACGTCGTGGCGTGCGTTCGCTACGTGGGTTCGTGCCATCGCAGTGCCGATTCACGGCGGTCTTAGCTCAACTGGCAGAGCACCGGAATGTGACTCCGGGGGTTACCGGTTCAAGCCCGGTAGATCGCCCTTTTTTGAAGTGCGCTCGTAGCTCAGCTGGATAGAGCATCGGCCTTCGAAGCCGAGGGTCGGGGGTTCGAATCCCTCCGAGCGCGAGTGCTGCCTTACTTCGAAATTCCCGCACTCAACCTGCCTTTGGGGCAGAAGCTCGACGTGTTCGGCGTCGTCTCGGCTGCGGGCACTTTTCTTGGCGCTTACTTGGCTGCTCGCGCGGCGCGCTGGTATGGCCCAGGCGATGACACGCCGTTGCGCGACGTAGTGCCTTGGGCGGTGATTATCGGTCTCATCGGCGGCCATTGGATGCACCTTTTCGCCTACCACCCCGAGCTGTTGCGAAAAGAAGACCCGTTCTACTTCTTGCGACTGTGGGAAGGTCTCTCGTCGATGGGCGGTGTGCTCGGCGCTCTGCTCGGCATTTGGCTTTTTTTCAAGAAAGAGAAGCTCGACCTTTACCCCTATTGGGACGCGCTGGCCTTGGGCACTGCCCCAGGGTGGATGGTGGCTCGCATCGGCTGTTTCTTGGTGCATGATCACCCCGGTAACCGCACCGACTTCTTTCTCGCGGTGAATTTCCCCGGAGGCCCCCGCCATGACTTGGGCCTCTACGACGCCATCGTGCTGGGCCTGCTTTCTATCGTTCTCTACGTGCTGGCTCGCAAGAAGCGCGGCATCGGCATGCTGATGGGCGTGTTGGCGCTGGGTTATTCGACCTGCCGCTTCTTCTTAGACTTCATGCGGGCGAGCGACATGGCCTTTGTCGACAAGCGGTACTTGGGTTTGACGCCGGCGCAATACATCGTGGTGGTGTTGTGGGTGGTGGGCCTGCGCATGGTTCTCACGGCGAAGCGACGTGGTTTGGCGTCGGTGTCACAGCCCGGGGAAAACGTGCAACCCCACGGCGCGTGACGCAGTGGCCGTGCGATAGTCGTCGGCGAGGACGGTGCGGGTTTGGGTCGACAGCTGGCCTTCGCGGCACGTAATCTTACAAAACACCCTCAAATGGAGTGGATGCATTGACACATAAGACAGCTTCTTTTAGAAGCCGCGCGCCATCAGGAAGTCGGGAGCGTAGCTCAATTGGCAGAGCAATGGACTCTTAATCCATAGGTTGTGGGTTCGATTCCCTCCGCTCTCATAGGTAGTTCAGTAGGTTAGCTCGACAAGTTGACGCAGGTTCCGATGCCGTGGTGCCATTTATGGAGCCACGGCATCGTTGTTCGTGGCCCTGAGCGTGCCACGTGGCGAAGCCGACCGAGTACCTCGACAACTGGAAGTACGGCTTCGTCCGCGTGGACCAAAAGGGCCGGCGCACGTTCATCATCCGCGTGCAGCGCGAGGGGAAGCGGCCGAAGATCTCCACCGGCGCCCACAATGAGAAGACCGCGCTGGAGGAGTACGAGCGCTGGTTTCAAGATCCCGACGGGTATCGACCGCGCGCTGGGGCCGACGGGCAGTCCCGGCAGAGGCCGGTGGATCGCACCCGCGAGCTGGTTGACTCACGGAGTGGCGATGCTCTTCTTGACGTCAAGCCATTCGCTGGGAGTAACGACCTTGATGGCCCCTTCGACCGGAAAGTGCTTGGTGTTGCCGGTGATCAACACGTCGGCTGCGCCGCTGAACGCCACGTCGGCGAAAGGCTGATCGTCGGGATCGGGAAGCTGATTGGCGAAGTGAGCATTGAGCACCTCGATGCCGTCGGCGACGATGAACTCCAGCAGGGCATCGACCTTCTCCGTCGGAATCTTGAACTTCGGACGGGCGAGACCTCCTGGTACTCGAAGAGGATCCGCTGATCGTAGTGGGGGACCAGCTCACCCGAGAGCACGTCAGTCACTACCTCAGCGGGCGGCGTCCCCAACTTTATGAGACCTGACACCAAGACATTGGTGTCGATGACGCCCTTCACTTACGCGCCTGCCTGGGTGATCGGCGGCGGGCCTTCCGAACCTCAGAGATCTCCGCGTCGATCTCCTCGTCGGTGAGCTTGCTGGCACCCGAGCGGCTCGACTCCCCCTGGATGTCGGCCACTGCCTGCGCGGCCCG
>JAIBBR010000207.1 GCA_019694575.1 Myxococcaceae bacterium | reverse complement strand
CAGAACGACCGACGAACGCGACTCCGCGCTGCGCGCCACCTTTACTCGTTTTCAGCGCTCCCCTCGCCTCATCGCCAATCATGTCGCCCGCTTTCAATGATCCACAATCACCGAGAAGCTGTTTAAAAATGAAGCGCCCGACCGGCGGCACAAGGGGCCGCACGGTGAGGCGACTGAAGTGTGAGCCAAAAGTGAAAAACTTTTCGCGGTTTGGCACCCAGTACGCGTCGAGACTATGCCTCAGCTTTGCCCTGCGTCTCGAACTTCGCCGCTTCGCGGTGGGCCTCGGCCTCGTAGCGAGCGAGCTTGCGGTACAGCGTGCGGCGGTCGAAGCCGAGCAGCTGCGCCGCTTGCGACTTGTTACCGCCCACCAAGCCGAGCACCCGCATGATGTAGCGGCGCTCGACTTCTTCCATCACCACCACTTCGGTGGTGTCGTCAGCAGACACCACGAAGCTCGGCGCACGGTAGCCGCGCACCTTTTGGGGCAAGTCTTCAACCGTCAGTTGATCAAACCGACCCAACGCCACGCCGCGCTCGATGCAGTTCTCGAGCTCGCGCACGTTGCCCGGCCACTCATAGTTGACCAGCTTCTCGGCCGCGGTTTCTGAAATCGCAGTCATCGGCTTGCCTGCCACGCCGGCGAAGCGCTTCAAGAAGTGCTGCGCCAACAAGAGCACATCGCCCGGGCGCTCTCGCAGCGGAGGCACTTCAATGGTCACCACATTGACGCGGTAAAACAAGTCTTCGCGAAAACGCTTTTGAAACACTTCGTACTCGAGGTCGCGGTTGGTCGCGGTGACCAGCCGCACGTCGAAAGGCACTTCGGTGTTTGAGCCCACCGGCCGCACTTTTCGCTCTTGTAATGCGCGCAACAGCTTGGGCTGCATTTCAATTGGCAGCTCGGCGATTTCGTCTAAGAAGAGCGTGCCGCCCGTCGCCTGCAGAAACAAGCCGGTGCGCTCTGCCTTGGCGTCGGTGAACGCACCCCGTGAGTGCCCGAAGAGCTCAGACTCAATCAACGTCTGCGGCACCGCGGCGCAGTTGATGGCCACGAAAGGGCCCGCCTTGCGGTTACTTGCTCCATGCAGCGCGCGGGCAATCAGCTCTTTGCCGGTACCCGTTTCGCCGTGCACCAACACCGACGCATCGCTGGTGGCGACGCGCGAAATCAAGTCGTGTACGCGGCGCATCGCCAACGACTGGCCGAGCAAGTCGTGCGAACTTTCGCCGCCGCTGTTGAGCCTCAAACGCTTCACTTCTTCATGCAGCCGGCGGTGGCTGATGGCCCGTTCGACGCTGATTTTCAGCAACTCGGTGTCGACCGGTTTGGTGATGAAGTCGTAAGCGCCCGCCCGCAGCGCGGCCACCACCGAGTCCATGGTGTTTTGGCCAGTCACCACCACCACCGGAATGTCGGGTTGCGTGCCGAGCACCCGCTCACACACGGCGATGCCGCTCATTTCGGCCATGCCCAAGTCAGTCAACACCACGTCGATGTCTTCTTGTGCCACCAACTCGAGCGCGGCCTTGGCCGAGGTCGTGGCAATCACTTGGTGACCTGCTCGCTCGAGGGCGATCTGCAGCAAGTCGCACATGTCTTTTTCGTCGTCGATGACCAGAAGCCTGCGTGCCATGAGAATGCTCCGTCGCCTAAGACGTCAGGCTGTGATTTTGCGCCAAGGCTTTTCACCAAGGCCAAAGCACCCCGGCGTTTCGCCCCTGTACAACGTTACGGCCTCACGCGTGAGCAAAGATGGTGCCACGCCACACATGGCGAAGTGCCACACGGCTTTGAGAGAGAACACCACTGCGCTCACCTCTTTCTCTCGAGAGGGTCTGTGTCAGCTTGGTGTGCTGTCGCGTTTTGCCTCACCGACAAAGGTGGCTTCGACGTGGCACAGGCTTGGCATTTAGGGAACCCTATGAAAACCCCCATGAGAATCACGACTGCTGTGGCCGCGGTGCTGCTCACGACCAGCCCTGCGCTAGCGCAAGGCCAAGAAGTGCATTTGAACCCTGACCGCAGAGGCACGCACGTCATCACCCTGGCTCCGGTCGAGCTGTTCAGTGGCACCTTCAACATCGAATATGAGCACGCCGTAGCGCCCTGGGTCGGGTTGTACGGCGGGGTCAATTTTCTCGCTTTTCGTGGCGTGTTGAGCCCGGGGTACGATCGCACGTTGAGCGTCGGGCCCGAGGTGGGAGCCCGCTTTTACCTGCTGGGCAACGCTCCCGCCGGGTTGTGGCTCGGGCCGTACCTCGGCGCGGCTTACGTCAGCAACACCGCACAAGGCATCAGCCAGAGCTCATTCGGTTGGGGCGTCGGCGCGATGGCGGGTGTGAACTTGGTGCTCTTTCACCGCTTGATGTTGTCGTTCGGCGCCGGCACCGGGTGGATCGACAATTCTTCGAGCCCCGCGGGTTACCGCGTCGGTTTGTACGGCTTCGTACCGCGCTTGCGCTTGGCAGTGGGAGTGGCGTTTTAATTTCTGCCTGCAGAAAGAAGGGCCCGCCACAAAACGGGCATCCGAAAAAACAGCTCCGGGTGCCCGTCGTATGTGAAGCAACGCACTCACGCCTTACATTTTGCTTGAGCCGAGGTTTTTTCTGTCTTCGTTGCTCTTGCCGGCGCGGTTGGTGGAGCCTGTCTCTTCACGCTTCAAGCGCAGCTGGTTGCTGACGTCGCTCACGCCCACCACCCCGAGCGCCAAATGCTCGAGCTCGTACTTCATCGAGCGGTCGGGAATGCTACCCATCAACGTCACTTCGCCTCCATTCACCGTGACTTCGACATCGGTGGCGTCGATATGGCCGAGCTGAGCGATGCGATCGCTTACGTCTTCTTTGATGCGCTCGTCAGAGCGCTTGTACCCTTTGGGCCCACGGCCAAAGAAGTTCTGCCGCTCAGCGCCTTGGTTCTGGCTGTATCGGCCGTTCATTTGATAGCGGTGGTCTTCATATGGCGGCAGCTCGTGGTTCTGCGTGCCGTAGCGGCCGAAGGCAGTGTCACCGAACGACTCGTCACCTTCTGCATTCAGCCCGCCCTGCTCATACATACCTTGCGGGCCTGGGGAGTAATTGCCCTGCTGAGCATTCATGCGGTGGTAACGGTCGTCTTGTGCACGGTTCGGGCGGTACTCACCGCCGCGCGTTTCGGGGTAGCGCAGCTGGCCTCGGTTCCACTGCTCGTTTTGGTCGTCGTCAAAGTGTTGGCCGTAGAACGGCATTTCTCCGCGAAAGCCTTGCCGCCCCGTTTGTGACTGATTGCCTCGCAGATTGCGAAGTGACTCGGGGTACTGACGGCCCCGTGGCTCTTGGCCGCCGCTCATCTGCCCGCGCTGCTGCCCACCGCTATGTCTTTGATTGCTGCGTTGCATGGTTTGCTCCTTGTCGAGTGTTTTGCTACCCGGCAGTGCATCGCGAAAAAAGTCGCCGGGGAACGCGCGTCAGGCGAGCAACTGACATGCCACCTGCCGTGGCCTATTTGCTGCACCAACGGCGGCCATGAAAGCGACTCACCTTCTCGAGCAGCAGCACCGACACATCGAGAACTTGTTCTCGCAGCTCATTCGCGTGCCCCCCGACGCGTTGGCGCTGTTGGTCGATCTTGCTGATCATTGGGTGGCCCACATGGCAATTGAGCAGAACCTTTTTTACCCCGCGGTGCGCAAGGTGAAGCCTGAGGCCGTGGCCGAGAGCTACGAGCAGCACGCAGTGGCGGAATATGCGCTGAAGCGGCTGTTGGTGGCCGGCCCCCACGACAAGACGTTCAAGGCAAAAGCGACGGTGCTCAAGGAGCTCGTCGAGCGGCACGTAGAGGAGGAAGAGCGCGACTTGTTGCTCGCGGTCGAAGCAGCGATGAACGAGGAGCAGCTCCAGGCACTCGGCCGGCAGATGCAGGCGAATTATGACGCCGCGGTGGCAGCTGGGTATCAGACGGGTTTGCCGAAGACGTATGGGCAGACATCGGCAGATGTGGCGATGAACCGTGGGCCGCGCCCTTCTGCGTGAGGAGATTCGAGGGGAGGGGAGGATTTCGCGTTCGCGTTCGCGTGCGCGTTCGGTGACGGGTAGCGGGTGGCGGGACCCGTGCCCCGTAACCCGTGCCCCGTGAACGTCTCCGCACGCGAACGCGAGGCAGTAAACGAATCATCGCGCGAATACCTGGCGAATTTGCTGAACAATCGGCTGGGCTTTATTAACGCGCTCGGCCGCGACGACTGGGCTTCTTGGGAATACGCGCTCCTGCCCGCCGTGCCTGCGACAAACCAATCGCAATCGCTTGTTTACGGCGGGTGACCTTTTTGCCCCCTCGGCCCGAGCGAAGTTGCCCGCGCTTCATCTCGTGCATCGCCTTGCCTACTTTTCGGCTCGCCTTGCGCTTAGACGCCGAGGCCCCTCGTTTACGCGTCGCCATCTTGGGCTCCTTTTAGCGGTAGGTGGTTTTGCCGGGCATACCTTCGGTGGTCTTGGGAATTGGCGCCTCGTTCACCGCCGCGACTTCGTCGACGTTTGAGCGTTTGAGCAACTCCATCGCCCGCTTGCGCTGATCGTCAGTATCGACATGCACGGCAATCAACACGTTGCCGCTGCGCAGGTGACCCTCGTAAATCTTGGCCTCCACTTCGGGAATGCCCAACCCCACCAACGCGCCGCTGACGCCCCCCACCGCCGCCCCCACCGCCGCGCCTGAGAGCGCCGCAAGCAATGGGCCCGCGGCAATCAACGGCCCCACCCCGGGAATGGCGAGCGCGCCGATGCCCACCAAGGCCCCAAACGTGCCTCCCAATACGCCGCCGGCACCGGCTCCAGTCGCCGCGCCTTCAGGAACCTTGGTGCTCTTCTCGTGCACCAGATCACGTGCCGCCCCCATGTCGGGGCTCACGACTGAAATGTCTGGTTTAGAAAAACCGCTCGCAATCAATTGCAGAATGACGCTCTCTGCTTCGGCGCGCGTTTTGACAAAACCCACCACAGATTGTTTGGTTGCCATTGACATTGTCTTTCTTGATTTAGGGGTTAG
>JAIBBR010000080.1 GCA_019694575.1 Myxococcaceae bacterium | reverse complement strand
GCCGTTCTTTTGGACACTGAAAGTCAAACGCCGCGCGCGCCGTGACCTCGGTCTCTTGCTTCTTCCAGAACGCCTCATCGAGCTCGAACCCATCTCGAAGAACCGTGGCGCACGACGACAGACTCAGCGCCAGCACCGCAAACGCCAAGTAACCCTTCATTGTTCTTGTCCTATTGTCTTTGGTGGAACTGCTCACGCGGTAGACGCACGCCGTGAGCCGCTGTTGCAGACTTGATTTTCGCGTACCCACCATGGCGGGGGTGAGGGTTGGCCTTAAATGAGCGAGCCGGGGTCAAATCGCGTTACGGGGTGCCGTCTTGCGTCCTTGCTCGGGCTGATTGAGTCTGCTTCGCGGTCACGCAGCGGCGCGTCTCTTCAAAAGCCAGCTCAAATTTTATCGACGTCGGTTTTTCTGGGGAGCCAATTTACTGGCGTGCTTGTTCGCGTTGGCAACGGTGACCAGTAGCGCAAGTTGGGCGAACCCATCAGCGATAACTTCAATGTTTCCTTGGGACAACCTGCTTGCGACGACGAGAAGCCCCCGAACCTCTTCATCGCGTTGAGGAGGCTTCATTACATCAAGCGAGCACTTGAGCTGATGCAACACATCGGCAGGCATACGCACGCAGCCGTCATCCATGAGCTGGAGCGCGTTGGCAGCCTGCTGAGCGAGTGGCGGCAACCGATGCGCGGTCATTGCTTATTTCATGAGTCCAAGTTGCGAAAGCATATGCAAATACAATATCTGCGTCCTCACCTTAAGCTCTTCCAACCCCATTCGCGTAGTCGACTTAAACGCCGCCAACCCCATCCGCGTAGTCAACTTAAGGTCTTCAAGCCCAACCTGCGTACCGAACTTAAGGTCTTCCAACCGAGACGCGGTGCGGCCCACCCAGCTTGGGTTTTTCTGTTGCCCAATGTCATAAAGCTCTTGTTCGAGCTTGCGCGCGGCACTTGAAATCGCTGGAGAAACTTTAACATTGGTGGCTTTGAGCGGGTTTCCGAGTTGGAGCAACGTCAGCCCGGCTCTGGCTATTTCTTGGTTGGTAACTCGCCCGCTGCGGACGTGGCCAAGCAGTTTATTGATCTGGGCGGTACCTTGAGGGTCAAGGTGCTTGCCAACCTTAGATAGACGAGTCGTCAGAGCAGGCGAGAATCTTGTGTCTGGAGTCCGAAAAAGATTTCTAAGTGCCATAGGGCTGAACCATAGGCCTTGAAGTTGAGCAAGCCAATGGCGTTCTCTCAATAGGCAGAAAACGCCGACCAGCCCCGAAGTCGCCCGAGCAAAGTCTCTCGAAGCCACTCACGACCGCACCACGACCCCGGCGCGTTCTCTTAAGAGCCCAGCTCAAGTACGCATCGCCCGCAAAAGCACGTCATCGCCAAGCCGTTCGACACCTTGCACCTGCAGCGGCATGGCATCGGCCATTTTCTTCACCTGCAAATGTCCACTCCAGGTGAGCCCTTCAGCACCAACCAACTTGGGCGCGACATAGAGCAGCACTTCGTCGACCAAACCTTGCGACAAGAACTGCCCGTGCACGTCAGCACCGCCTTCGACCAATACATGGAGCCATCCGTGCTCCACCGCCATCTGCTTGAGCAACCGCTTCAACCCCACATGCCGGCCTTTGCCCAACCGCCAAACCTGAGCCCCCACTTGGAGCAACGCCTGCTCCTTTGCCCGCGGCGCATCATCGGTCGCGGCGAAAACAGTCGGCGCCGACGAGTACTGCGTCACCAACTTCGCCTTTACCGAGGTGGAAAGCAGCGCATCGAGCACCACCCGCGCCGCATCGCGGCCGCCCTTCGTCAACCGTGTCGTCAATTGCGGGTCATCTAACCGCACAGTGCCTGCGCCGACGATGATCGCGTCGACCTGGTTGCGCAACCCATGCACATGCCGCCGCGAAATTTCTCCACTCACCCACTTCGAGTCACCCGTCTTGGTCGCGAGCTTTCCATCGAGCGTCACCGCGGCTTTCAACGTCACCCACGGCAAACCGTCACGCATGAACTTGAAGAACGGGCGATTCAACGCATCGGCCTGGGCCTTGAGCACATGCGGTACCACCTGCACTCCGGCACGCGTCAGCCGCGCCAAACCTTTGCCATTCACCAGCGGGTTAGGGTCGCTCGACGCAAATACCACCCGCTTGATGCCCGCCGCCAAAATCGCGTCGGTGCACGGAGGCGTCTTGCCGTGGTGATTGCACGGCTCCAACGTCGTGTAGAGCTCAGCGCCGCGCGCCTTCGCCCCCGCCTGCGCGAGCGCCAACACTTCAGCGTGCGCGGCTCCGGCCCGGTGGTGAAAACCTTTGCCCACCACCTTGCCGTTGAGCACAACCACTGCTCCCACCGCGGGGTTGGGGTGCGTTCGCCCCACTCCTTTTGCGGCGTGAGCAACCGCCTTGGCCATCGCGCGCTCATCGGCGCTACCGCTCACGGCTTCACCTTGCCCCGCGCTTTGCCCGCGGGCTGGTTCTCGAGAATGCCTTTCAACTCGTCCATGAACTCGGCGATGTCGCGAAACGAGCGGTACACCGAGGCAAAGCGTACGTACGCCACTTCGTCGATGCCTGGGAGCAGCCGCATCACCTCTTCGCCAATCGCCTTCGACGACATTTCTTTTTCGCCGCTGCCTTGAAGCTTCTTCTCAATCTCAGAAATCACCGCGTCGAGCTGTTCAACCGACACGGGCCGCTTCTCGCAGGCCTTTTTCAAACCGGCGAGCAACTTGTCGCGGTCAAACGGTTCGCGGCGCCCGTCTTTCTTCACCACCAGCGGGTTCAACTCTTCAACCCGCTCGTACGTGGTGAAGCGTCGCTGACAGCCCACGCACTCACGGCGGCGGCGAATCACCGCGCCTTCGTTTGAATCGCGGGAATCGAGCACCCGGGTATCGTCGGTGGAACAAAAGGGGCAGCGCATCGAGGTGGGCGGTGACTTAAAGCCGGGAACGGTAGAGGGGAAACGACTGCGCCAGCGCATTCACGTCGGCGCGCACTTTTGTCAACTCTGCATCGTTGTTCGCGTGGTCCAAGGCGCGGCCGACCAGCTTGGCAATTTGCGCCATTTCCGTCTCCTTCATGCCCCGGGTGGTGACCGCCGGCGTACCCACGCGTATGCCGGAGCTCACGTTTGGTTTCTCAGGATCGAACGGAATTTGGTTTTTATTTACCGTCATCGCTGCTTTGCCGAGCACGTCTTCGCCTGCTTTGCCGGTGATGTTCTTGGGTCGCAAATCGACGAGCATCAAGTGGTTGTCGGTGCCACCCGAGCACAGCCGCAAGCCCTGCCCTTTCAAGCCCTCGGCCAGCGCCTGCGCGTTCTTCACTATCTGCTGCTGGTAGCTTTTGTATTCGGGCAAGAGCGCTTCACCGAATGCCACTGCTTTGGCGGCGATCACATGCATCAGCGGGCCGCCCTGAATACCCGGGAAAATCTGGCTGTTGATCTTCTTCGCCAGCTCGTCGTCGTTGGTAAGAATCAAACCTCCGCGTGGGCCGCGCAGTGTTTTGTGCGTGGTCGACGTAACGATGTCGGCAAACGGCACCGGAGAAGGATGCACTTGGGCCGCCACCAAACCCGCGATGTGCGCCATGTCGACCACCAGCGACGCACCGACCGACGCGGCGATCTCTTTGAACTTGGCAAAGTCAAGCACCCGGGGGTACGCCGAAGCACCCACCACCACGAAGCGCGGCTTGTGCTCCAACGCGAGCGCGGCGGCCTGTGCGTAGTCGATGGTCTCGGTGTCTTGGCGAAGACCGTAGTGAACGACTTTGTACAACTTGCCCGAGAAATTGAACGCGGCGCCGTGGGTGAGATGCCCGCCCGAGTTCAAGTCGAGCGAGAGCATGGTGTCGCCCGGCTTGGCGATGGCCATGTAAGCCGCCATGTTGGCCTGCGAGCCCGAATGCGCTTGCACGTTGGCGTGCTTGGCGCCAAAGAGCTGCTTCACCCGTTCAATGGCCAGTGTTTCAGCCTTGTCGACCTCTTCGCAGCCCCCGTAATAGCGCTTGCCGGGGTACCCTTCGGCGTACTTGTTGGTGAGCACCGAGCCCATTGCCTCCATCACCGCGGGGCTGACGAAATTTTCTGAAGCAATCAGCTCTAACCCTTCTTCTTGCCGACGGGTTTCGGCAGCGACGATGGCGGCAATTTGCGGATCAACCTGGCTAAGCGTCCGGGTGTTTTCCATGGCCAGCAGGTAGCGCTTTCTCTGCGCGGCGGCAACAAAAGCCTGCACACGTGCGGCGCTCTTTCGATGGGCTACGAGCTGCGAATGTGTTTGCGATCGCCGGGGCCAAAAATTGACACCACCGACGAGCCCCACGCGGTGTCGGCCACCACGACTTGATCACGCCCATTGTGCTTGGCGCGGTACAGCGCGGCGTCGGCGGCGCGCAACAGCACGTCGCTGGTCGGCCCATGGTGGGGAAAGACGGCGACCCCCAAAGAGACAGTATTTTTACTCAGCGGCCGGTTGTCGAAAGTCACCTGCTGCGCGCCTAAAATTTCACGAATCGTTTCGGCGCGTCGGTGGGTGTCACGCAGCGAAGCGTTGGGCATCACCAAAATGAACTCTTCACCGCCGTAGCGACAGAGCAAATCACCTCCGCGGCAATGGGCCTGCAACACTTTCGAGACTTCGCACAGCAGCGCGTCGCCCGCGGCGTGGCCGTAGGTGTCGTTCACTTTTTTGAAATGGTCTAGGTCAAGCATAATCACCCCCACCGAGTGGCCAGCACGCTCGGCACGCCGCAGCTCGAGATCAAAAAGCTCGGTCAAATAGCGCCGGTTGAACAAACCGGTGAGCGGGTCGCGAATCGCCTGTGCACGCAGGTTGGCCCGCAGCTTCAAGTTGGCCATCGAGAGCGCGATTTGCTGCGCCATGCTCAAAGCCAAGCGCTGAATCGCCTGAAACGAGCGACCCTCTTTCTTGCCAGTGCCCTCACCCACCCGGGCGCGCGCTTGAATGTGCACCACACCCAGCGTTTCACCCTCGGCCATGATCGGCACGCACAAGTAGCTCGCGGGCAGCGGGTTGAGCAGGTGCTGACAGAACGGGCCCGACTGCGGAGCCTCCATGGTGTAAGCCTGAGCCCGACGCAGCGCCCAGCACTCTTCGAGCGAAAAATCGATGCGGCTGTAGACCGGGTCTTTCCAGGTGACGACCGCCTCCATCAGGTTCTTGGTGGCGCCAGCGACGGCAAGAAACCCCGGCTCAGAAGGAAAAAGCTGCTCTGCGAAAGTACCAACCACTTCGAAGGCTTCTTCATTGGTGTGGCACGTTTGGAGCAGCCCTCCCATTTCGCTCAAGAGAACAATTTCTTGCGAGCGTTTTTCGAGCTGCACCAAGCGCATCGAAAGCTCTTGGTTGCTTGACGCCAACGCGCGCTCTGTCTTTCGCCGGTCGGTGATGTCGCGGGCGATGACCGACATGCCGATAATTGAATTGCCCGGGTCTTTGATCGGCGAGAGCGTGAGCGACAACTCAATCGGCTCGCCGTCGCGCTTGTGGTGCGTGGTCTCGAAATGCTCGATGCGCTCGCCCTGCTGCAGCCTGCCGATGAGGCTGCGCTCTTCGAAGTCGCGCCCCAAGGGAACAATGCCGTCGTTGATGGTGCCCAACACTTCAGACGCCGGGTAACCGAAGAGCCGCTCGGCCGCCGCGTTCCAGCTGATCAGGGTGCCGTCTAACTTGCGCCCGATGATCGCGTCGGTCGACGACGCCACAATCGCCGCCAGCTGATCGCGCGACGCTTCAACGCGCTTGCGCTCTTCGATCAACGCGGCGAGCGCCATCGCAATCACCGCGGTGGTGGTCATGAACGTCTGCAGCAAAAGAAGCGATTCGTTGGGCGTGCGCGCCACGAAAGGGCCACGGCCCTTCAGCGTGCCCCAAATGGCAAAGCCGGCGAGCAAAAGCGACGCCGCGGTGGTTTCACGCGGCCCCAAGCGAAACGCGGTCCACAACAGGGCGGGCACGAAGAGGTACGCCACCGGGTAGCTTAAGACGTGTTGCGGCAGCCAACCGCCAAACACCACATGGCCGGCCACCACCAGCAGCGCCGAGCTGCGCACTGCTTCCCAGATCCACCAGATATCGCCCTTCACCTGCGGGTTAGAAACCCAAAGCACGATGGCCGGCGCCACCAGCACCATGCCCCCGGCGTCGCCCAACCACCAGGTCAACCAAATGGGCGCGGCGTGGGCCCAGTCGGCACGGCCGCCGACAATCAACATGCTGACACCACAGGTCGCGGCGATGGCGGGGCTCACCAACCCTGCCAGCGCGGCGAACCGCATGGTGTCGGGAGGGCGGTTGACGAACTCCCGGCCGCGGGCAAAACGGTTCACCAAGTACGCGGCGATGACCGCTTCAAGCGTGTTGCCGACCGAAATACCCAACGCCACCGACATGGAGTCGATGTTGGTGGCGTTGACAGCGAAAGCCGCCACGAAGATGAACGGCCAGGCGCCGTAGCCGAGCAAGAGCAGCGCCGCCAACGCGATGCCGCTGGGCGCCCACAGCGCCGTGACGCTTGCGTTGTCGAAAGCGAAGAGCAGCCCGAGTTTTCCCGCGACTGCATAGGCGAGAAAGACCGCGAGCAATTGAGCGAGTCGGTTTCTGGGAAAAGCCATGCACCACCTGCGACGCAATGATGAACCGGTTGCGACGCGCGAGCCAGAGCCAACATTTCACCCTAAAAAACGCGTTACGAATTTGTAGCGCTGAAAAACCGAATTCGAAACCATTCGGTAACACCCACATCGACACACGCGGGCGGCGCACGTCAGAATTTTGGCGCACAGCACCGTGGAGCCGGGGCGTGTTCTACGGAAGAACCCACGCATTGGCGCGCAACGAGCTCGGCACACGCTCGCCCACTTCACGCACCCAGACCATTTGCGAGAGCGCATCGCCGCCCTTGGCGCAAATGGCTTTGCGCAAGTTGACGTACGTTTGCTCGTCGGTTTCAGCCACCGGCACTTGCACGAAGCCAATGTTCTTCGCACCCTCGGGCACGTCGGTGGCGTGCGGGTAGTCGCGCACGTCGCATTCGGTGCGAATACGCGCCTCTACCGGCGCATCGACGTCGGGCTTGGCGGGGTTCAACGTGGTGCGGCAACCCGCAAGCGCGAACAAGACAACAACACCAGCGAGAAAGCGCATCTCACTTCTCCAGGGCGGTGATTTTGGCGACGCGACTGGCGTGGCGACCACCCTCGAAACTACTGGAGATGAAGGCACGCACAATTTCTTTCGCCAACCCAGGGCCGGTGACGCGCTGGCCCAAGCACAGAATGTTGGCGTCGTTATGCGCCCGCGCCATTTTGGCTTCGAACTCGGTGCGGCACACCGCCGCCCGCACGCCGTGCACCTTGTTGGCGGTGATGCTCATGCCAATGCCGGTGCCGCAGACCAAAATGCCGAGCTCTGTTTTGCCGCCCGCGACGCTGTCGGCGACCTTCTTGGCAAAATCGGGGTAGTCGACTGACGCCTCTGAGTACGTGCCCAAGTCTTCGACCTGGTGGCCGGCTTCGGTGAGGCTCTTCGCCAGATCGACGCTGAGCATCATGCCTGCGTGATCTGCGCCGAGGGCGATTTTCATGTCGCCTCTCGCCCCAGCTTCATTAAGCAAACCTCTTCAACACCAACACCGCGTTGGTGCCGCCAAACCCGAATGAGTTCGACATCGCCACGTTTACCCGGGCTTCGCGCGCCTTGTTGGGCACGTAGTCCAAGTCGCATTCAGGGTCGGGCGTGGTGAGGTTAATCGTCGGAGGAATCATGCCCCGCTGCAACGCGAGCGCGGTAATCACCGCTTCAGCGCCACCCGCCGCGCCGAGCATGTGCCCCATCATCGACTTGGTGGAGCTCACCATCAGCTTCTTGGCGTGCTCTCCAAACACCGTCTTAATCGCCTTGGTCTCGTTGGCGTCGTTGTACGGCGTCGACGTGCCGTGGGCGTTGATGTAGCCAATGTCAGAGGGGTTCATGCCCGCGCTCTTCAGCGCCAGCCGCAAGCAACGCACCGCACCTTCGCCTTCTGGAGCAGGCGCCGTTTCATGGTGCGCGTCAGAATTCGCCGCGTAACCACACACCTCGGCGATGATGGTCGCCCCACGCTTTTGGGCGTGTTCCAGTTCTTCCAACACCACCACGCCCGCGCCTTCACCCATCACGAAACCGTCACGCTCTTTGTCGAACGGCCGGCTCGCCGTTTGGGGCGAATCAACCCGCGTCGACAGCGCGCGCATCGCGTTGAAGCCACCGATACCCATGGGGGTAATCGCCGCTTCAGCCCCTCCAGCGAACATCGCGTCGGTCTCATTGAAGACAATCGACTTGTAGGCTTCACCAATGGCATGCGCGCTGGTGGAGCAGGCCGACACCGGCCCCCAGTTCGGGCCCTTGCAGTTGTACCGCATCGAAATGCGCCCGGGCGCCATGTTGGAAATCATTTGCAGAATGAAGAAGGGAGACAGACGGTCCCAACCCTTCTGCAGGCCTTTGGCGTTGCTCTCTTCGAAACTCGAGAGCCCTCCAATACCCGAGCCGACAATCACGCCCACCCGTTCAGGGTCATAACCGTTCGGCTTCTCAGTGCCGATCGGCAGGGCGCTCTCACGCATTGCCATTTCGCCCGCCGCCAGCGCGTACTGGCAAAACAGGTCCATACGGCGCGCTTCTTTACGGTCCATGAACTCTTCGGCGACGAAGTCTTTCACTTCGCCCGCGAAGTTGGTGGGCAACTCGGGAGCGTCGAAGCGCGTGATCTTGCCAATACCCGACGTGCCCTGCAGCGTCGCCTGCCAAGTCTTTTCCGTGCCGGTACCCAGCGCGGTCACCAACCCAGTACCTGTAATGACGACGCGGCGTGACACGTTCGATAACCTATTTCTTGTGGGTGTTGATGTAGTTGATGGCGTCGCCGACGCTCTTGATGTTCTCGGCTTCTTCGTCGGGAATTTCGACTTCGAACTCTTCTTCCATCGCCATTACCAACTCGACGATGTCCAAGCTATCAGCGCCCAAGTCTTCGATGAACGAGCTTTCCATCTTGATCTCGTCTTCGGCCACGCCGAGCTGATCAGCGATGATCGATTTGACCTTGGCTTCAATGTTTGTCGCAGACATACTTTTTCATACCCTTTCTGTTTCTCTGCTCTTTGAGCGGGCGGCATTAGCCCACCGCTCAGACGACGACAAGCAGGTGTTACATGTACATACCGCCGTTGACGCGTAAGACCTCGCCCGTGATGTACGAGGCCTGATCACTGGCCAAGAAAACCACTGCTTTCGCAATCTCGGCCGACTCGCCCAACCGCGACAACGGAATCGCGTCGAGCATTTTGGTCTTCAAATCTTCAGACAAATTCGAAGTCATGTCAGTGGCGATGAAGCCGGGCGACACCGCGTTGACGCGAATATTTCGCGACGCCAGTTCGCGGGCCAAGGCCTTGGTCATGCCGATCAAACCGGCTTTCGACGCGGCGTAAGCGCTCTGCCCGCCGTTGCCCATTTCGCCCACCACCGAAGTGAGATTCACCACCGCCCCGCCCTTTTGCTTCACCATCGGCCGCGACGCCGCGCGAATCAGCGCCCAGGCACCCTTCAAATTGGTGTCGAGCACTTTGTCCCAGTCTTCGTCTTTGAAGCGCATCACCAAACCGTCGATCGCCACGCCCGCGTTGTTCACCAACACGTCGAGCCGGCCGAATTCTTTGATGATCTCTTCAATCGCTTGGCTGCACGCCGTTGAATCAGCCACGTCGAAGCGCACGGCCTTGGCCTTGCCACCGGCGTCGGTAATCGCCTTCACCGTTTCAGCCGCTGCTGACTCATTGCCGGCGTAACTCAAAATCACCGACGCGCCACGCGTGCCGAATTCAACCGCGCACGCCCGGCCAATGCCGCGCGAGCCACCCGTCACCAAGGCCACTTTGTCTTTGAAATCGAGCTCGCTCATGCCAGCGCCTTTTCCAGCGAAGCCGGGTCTTCGACGTTCACGCACTCGATGTTCTTGGCAATGCGCTTCACCAAACCGCAGAGCACGCGGCCGGGGCCGAGTTCAACCACTTTGGTAACGCCCTGCGCTTCCAAGAACTGCACGCTCTCGGTCCACCGCACGCTCGAAGTCACCTGCTTGAGCAGCAAATCGATAATACGTGACGCGTCACTGTTGGCGCTCGCTTCGACATTGCTCACCACCGGCACCGTGGGAGCGTTGAAAGCAATCGACTTCAACACTTCACCCAAACGCGGCACCACCGGCTGCATCAAGCTGCAGTGAAACGGAGCCGACACCGGCAGCGGCAACACCCGCTTCGCTCCCGCTTCTTTGAGCATCGCAAAAGCACGTTCCACCGCGGCGGCATGGCCCGCAATCACCGTTTGCCCCGGCTCGTTGAAATTCGCAGGCTCAACGATTTGGCCTTCAGCGGCCTTGGCGCACACCGCCTTCACCGTTTCAGGTGCCAACCCCAAAACCGCCGCCATCGCACCCACTCCGGCGGGCACGGCCTCTTGCATGAACGTGCCTCGCGCGCGCACCGCCCGCACCGCGTCGGCCAGGCTCAACGCGCCTGCCGCCACCAACGCTGAATACTCACCCAGCGAATGGCCGGCGACGAACGCCGGAGCGGTTGCAAAACGTTTCGTGAACACCGCGTGCGCGGCCACCGAGGTGACCAAAATCGCCGGCTGGGTGTTGGCGGTCAATTTGAGCGCGTCTTCCGGCCCGCCAAAGCACTTTTCAGAGAGCTTTTCTTTCAACGAGTCATCGGCCGCGTCGAACACGGCTTTCGCTTCGGGAAATGCGTCGGCCAGGGCCTTGCCCATGCCCACTGACTGACTGCCTTGGCCTGGAAAAATGAAAGCGACTTTGCTCATCACATTTACCAACGCACCAGCGCGCTTCCCCACGACATGCCAGACCCGATCGCCATCATCACGATCAAATCGCCTTCTTTGAGCCTGCCGGCGCGGTTTGCCTCATCGAGCGTCATCGGTAACGACGCCGCCGAGGTATTGCCGTACTTCTCGATGTTCAGCCACGCCTTCTCTTTGGCGATGCCCAAACGTTCGAGCACCGCGTCGAGAATGCGGGTGTTGGCTTGGTGTGCAATCACATGCACCACGTGATCAGCCGTAATGCCGTTGTGCTCGAGCGCTTCTTTGACTGATTCGGTCAGCGCACGCACCGCGAACTTGAAAACTTCGCGCCCGTTCATCTGCACCTTGTGCAGCTTCTTATCGAGCGTTTCTTGGCTCAAGGGGTGCAGCGTGCCGCCGCCACGAATCCACAAAATGTCGGCCACTGAGCCGTCGGTGTGCAGGTGCGTCGACATTACGCCGCGCTTACCGTCGACCGAAGCGCTCAGCACCATCGCCCCCGCCGCGTCGCCGAAGAGCACGCAGGTGTTGCGGTCTTGCCAGTCGAGAATGCCCCGGGTGAGCAATTCAGCGCCCACCACGAGCACTTTTTTCGCCGCGCCGCTGACGATGAACTGCGTGGCGATGGACATGCCGAAAAGCGAGCCGGCGCAAGCGGCCGAAACGTCGAACGCGAAGCACTTGGTGGCTTTGAGCTTGTGCGCCAAAAACGCGGCCGAGGCCGGCATCGGCATGTCGGGCGAAATGGTACCCATGACAATCATGTCCAGCTCGTCGGGGTGCACCTTCGCCATCTCGAGCGCGCGAAGAGACGCCTTCAAAGCCATGTCGCTGGTCAACTCACCTTCAGCGGCCACGTGGCGCGAGCGAATGCCGGTGCGCTCGACGATCCACTCGTCGCTCGTTTCCACGATCTTGGCGAGGTCGTGGTTGGTCATCACCTTTTCAGGGGCGTAGCCTCCGGTGCCGATGATTTGGGCGCGCGTCACGAGGGGCCGTTTGGCACAAATGCCGCGCCGTGTCACCGCGAACAAAATTACGCACTGCGAAATGAGAGCCGCGCTTTCTGCACGGGCAAGCAAAGACTTGAAGTCGAAAGAGTTGTAAGTGAGTTCAACCGTATGGGCACTGTTTGGCGCTACCAAGACTTCGTGAACGACGCGTTGAACCGGGTGCGGCAGATCACCCCTGAAGAGGCCTGCCACTCGCCTGCTCCGGGCGCCGTGCTGCTCGACATTCGTGAAGCCGACGAGCTGATTGACGGCGTGCTGCCCGGCGCGGTGAGCCTGCCCCGCGGCCTGCTCGAAAAGCATGTCGGCGATCTGGTACGCAACATGGCCACTCCGGTTTACGTGTACTGCGCGACCGGCAAACGCTCGGCCATGGCGGCCGATACCCTGATCAAAATGGGTTACGCCAACGTGTTCAGCGTCAAAGGTGGTTTCGAAGGTTGGCGCGAGCATGGGTTGCCGGTGAAAGGGGGCTCTGGCATTCACCCAGCTCCGAGCCAAGCGTCACTCACCTGGGCGCAAGTGCGGGCCGAATTTCCCATCGTCGCGCGGCGTGTACCGGTGTTGGGTGCAGGTGAGCGACCGCTGATTTATTTAGATCACGCCGCGTCGACCCACGCACCGTCGTCAGTGCTCAAGGCTTACTGCGACTTCATGGAACGCGAGTATTCGAACGTGCACCGCGGCACGCACTTGCTTTCGCGCAAAGCCACCGAACGTTTCGAGCGCGCGTACGACACCATCGCGCATTTCATCGGCGCCGACTTGAAGCACGGCTGCGTCACCTTCACCGCCAACACCACGCACGCCATCGACATTGCCAGCCACGTGATGGGCAATCGCCCCGGCAAGGTGATCACGACTGAAATGGAGCACCATTCGAACGAGTTGCCGCACCGCGCGCGCGGCGAACCGTTGCGCTGCCGGGTCACCGACACCGGCGAGCTCGACTTGAACCACTTGGAAGAACTGCTCAAGAACAACACCGTGAAGCTGGTGGCGCTCACTGCCGGCTCCAACGTCACCGGCATCATGCCTCCGCTGGGCCACGTCGCCCGGCTCGCCCACCAGCATGGCGCGTTGGTGTTGGCCGATGGTGCGCAGGCGTTGGCGCGCGTTCGCCTCGACGTGAAAGCGCCCAACGACACAGAGCACATCGATTTTCTCGCCGGGGCCGGCCACAAAGCGTACGCGCCATTCGGCGCCGGTTTTCTCTATGGGCCGCGAGCGCTGATGGACGAAGCGCCTCCGTATTTGCCTGGCGGTGGCACCGCCGTACGCGTCACCTCGGGCAGCGTCGACTACATGCGCGCGCCCGACCGTCACCAAGGCGGTACTCCGAATATCGCCGGCGTGGTGGCCATGGCCCGTGCGCTCTCGTTCATCGACGGCATCGGCCGCGAAGAGATTCGCCGGCACGAAGTGGCCCTCACCGAAAAAACACTCCGCGGGTTAGAGAAAATTGGCGGCATCACAATCTATGGCCCGCGCGAAGCAGAAAAGCGTTTGGGCGTGGTGACCTTCAACGTCGACGGCGTGTCTGAATTGCTCACCGCGGCGGTGCTCTCTGAAGAAGGGGCCATCGCCGTGCGCAACGGCCGTTTCTGCGCGCACATGTACGTTGACCGGTTGTTGTCGACGTATCACCGCGACGCGAGCAAGCGGCCGGCAGGCATGGTGCGCGCCAGCGTGGGCCTCTACAACGACGAGAGCGACATCGATCGCCTGCTCGAAGTGGTGCGCCAAGTGCGTGAGCAGAAATGGGTCGGCAAGTACCGGGTGAGTGGCGATGAAGTGAGTGCTGCTTTCGCCGGCCGCTGCGCCGACCAGTGGATGGAGGCTTCACCCGACGGCTCCCAGCCGTCATGAGCCCCGTCGAAAGCGTGCTCGGCTTCGCGTTGGCCGCGGGCATGGGCTTCATCTTTTCGCTCTTGGGCGCGGGCGGCAGCATCTTCGCCGTGCCGGTGCTCGTTTTCCTGCTGCATCAAAACGTGTCTACCGCGATGGGCACCGCGCTCTCGATGGTGTGCGCCGCAGCCACAGTGGGCAGCGTGCGTCACGCGCGTGAAGGCCGGGTGGTGTTGCGCGTGGCGGTCTATTTCGGCGGCGGCGCCATTGGCGGAGCGTGGCTCGGCGCGCGCTACCTGCACCCGCTCTTTTCAGAAAAGACCGTGCTCATGCTTTTCGCGGGCATGCTCTTGGCGGCCGGTCTGCGCATGCTGGTGCCGCAGCAAGAGCAGGCTGCCGAGAAACCCATCGACATGCGCGCCGGTATGTTGGTGCCATGCGGCTTTGTGTTGGGCATCGTCACCGGGCTGATTGGCGTCGGTGGCGGGTTTTTGATTGTTCCCATTTTGATCTGGGCGGCGCACCTGCCGTTGCCCAAGGCGATTGGTACGTCGCTCGCGGTCATCGCACTCTCGAGTCTTTCGGGTGCACTCGGTTTCGCGGTCTCAGGTCACGTCAATGCCCCCGTACTGGCGGTCACGGCGTCGGGAGCCGCGATGGGGGCCTGGGGCGGAGGAGCATTCGTAGACAAGGTGCCGCAGCGTGCCCTGCGCGGTGGTTTTGCCGCGTTGGCGCTGTGCGTGGCGGTCGTCGTCGGTTGGAAGGCGCTGACGTCATAAGAAGAAAGTGGAGCACGCAGGCCTCCCTCTAGGAAATGAGTGGTCTATGCGTGCACCACTCTGTTGGGTTGGGACACGTTATCTTTCCTGATTTCAATAAGTTAAGCGCGACCTCAAGTTGGCAAGGCCATTGCTCTAGGTAAGCGCATGGCTAACGGAATCGCGATCAGCATTGCGCTTATTGTTCTGGGTGGAGTTCTCGCAGCCGCCGCCGTGTGGCTCTTCACCGAGAGCGAGTCGAACGTCGGGCACCGCCGTCAACGCACCTCGAAGCGCGCGTAGCCCATTCATCGCTTCAGCCACGCACCGCGGCCGTTGTCTGTAAAATCGCGCGCCAAGTCAGTCTTGCTCTGCGCGTTGAGTTGAAAGTCGAGCCGCCAACTGCCGAGCACTACCGGGCAACGCGTCAGCACCTGACGCACGGTGGTTTGTGCGGCAGGCGTGGCGAAGGCCTCGGCGGCCGAGACGAACCGCTCACCGCCTCGCTTGGCATCGAGCAATTGCACAGCATAGGTGTCGACCACGGTGGGCGTTCGCGACCCGTGCGGAGGCAACCGGTCTGCCAGCAGGTTGTCGCCCGGCTCGAACGAGAAGACACACGTAGTTGCCGGCACATCTCGCTGCAGCCACGCCAGACGTTCCACATCGGGCGCAGGCATCTTCGCGGCGTGACGAAGTACCCACACCGTGCCGGGCACCGCCACCATCAACGCCAGTGCAACACCTGCCACGGGACCAGGCACGGAAGGCCAACGCCACTGTGCACGCTCGAGTAACCACGCGGCGCCCGCTCCACCGAGTAACGCGTCGGCCACGGCAAGGTGCGCGTTGTATTGGCTCCAATAGCTCTTTGAAGCGAGCAGCGCGGCGAGGGTAAAAAACCAACCGGCCAACGCCACCTGGTTCACGGTGCGTTCTCGCTGTTCTCGCGAACCCAGCACCCGCAGCAGGCCAAGCAGCGACAGAACAACCGTGGCGAGATGTGGAGTTCCCGCGATTTCACGCAGCCTGCGCAAACGTTCAGGGTTCGCATCAGCGGGTCGCCACAAATGAAAGGCGACTGTTTGCTCGAAGAGCGCAGCTGGAGCGCTGACCATGACCGGCAGCCACAGCGCAACGAGCACCACCGCGCAGCCACCTGCCAAATGAGCCAACGCCTTCACCCCGCCCCGTCGCCCAACACCCCACGTCAAAGCGGCAAGCCAAAACAGCGCCCAGAGCTTTACGGTGAGCGCGGCGCCCATCAACGCGCCAATGCCCCACAAGGTGCGGCGCGAAAGGGGAACATCGGCCCGTGCGCGCGCCAACAGCCAAAGTGCCAGCAAGCAGAACAGGTTGAGCCACGGCTCGAGAAATGGGCCCCGTTCAGACATCACCGCTTCGCCGTAGGTGGCGTAAAGCGCCGCGGCGGCGAGCCCCGCGAAAGCGCCGAACCAGCGCATCGCCACGCGCCCCAATAACCAGGTGTTGAGCGCGCCCAGTAGCGCCACCCACCAGCGCGCACTCGCCAGCGCATCGCGCACGTGCTCGAAAAGAACGCTCCACCCATTCCACAGGTAAGCGATGCCGGGGGGGTGCACGAAAACGAAATCGCGGTACGGCCACACGCCTTTCGCCCACAGCGCGCCGGCCGAGAAGTAAACGCCTTCGTCGTAGTCGAGCGGCACCGCGAGCGCACCGTGAAAACGCAAGAACGGGGCGACGCGCAAAAGAAATGCACCCACGGCCAACACCGCCAACACCCCACTTGTTTGCCAAACCGCCGACGGCTGCCGGTTCACTTTGCCCTGTGCAGCACACTTGCGCTCCAGGCGCACGCGTTAAGAACGCCGCCCAGATGCTGAGGCGAGCGTCGAGAAGAGCTGATAGTCAGCGCGTTTCGGAGGCTCTATGAAGACGCACCGTTGGGCGTGGCCACGTTGGGCTGTTCTGTTGGCGCTGCTCGCCCTTGCCGTCGTGTGGCAGTGGCCGTCGAGCGAACCTGAAAACGCAACCGCGGTGGGAGCCACTGCCCCGGTGGCTGCAGCGCGTGTTGATTCGCATGTCGGCCCGCATTCGGAAAAAACCACCGACCAAGCGGGCGCCGGTGCACCGACTATTTGGGCTTTGCCCCCCAGCGTGCGCGAACCTGCCGAGGGTGCCGTAGGCGACGCCCGCGGCCGGGTGATCAGCGAAACGAGCCGCCGGCCGATTGCCCGTGCCGAAATTACCTTCGCGACTCCCGCGGGTGCACAATCGATTGTCACAGCCCAAGACGGCACCTTTCACTTCATTCCCAAGGTGCCTGGCACGTACCAAGTCGCGTCGATCAGAGCCGATGGCTTTCTGCCTTTCGGGCCCGACTGGGGCAAAAGCCCGGTTACGTTCGTCAGCCGGCCCGGCTGGCACGTGCGCGACATTACTTTGACGCTCATTCCGGCCAACGACATCGTCGGTCGGGTGGAAAACGCCGCTGGGCAACGGGTGTCTCAAGCCAACGTGCGCTTACTCGCGCCGCTCACTGAAGAAGCGGTGCTCTTTCCCACGACCGACACTTTCGTCACCGATGCCCAAGGCGAGTTTCGTTTTCGCGGCCACAACGACTTGGTCGTCGAGGCCACGTACGGCGGTGCGCGCGGGCGAGAACGTGTCACTGAAGACACGTTGAATGAAAAACAACTGGTGATTCGCCTCGAAGCGCCGGGTGAAGACGCCGGCACACTCGTTTCGCTCAAAGGGCGAGTGGTGGGCCCCGATGACGAAGGGGTGCCCGGCGCCCTCGTTTCGGCCACGTCTTCACTCGCCGCCTACCCCCGCGTTTTCGGTGACAGCGAGGGCTACCGCACGTTGAGTGGGCCTGACGGCCAATTCGAAATCGCCGGGTTGGAGGCAGGCCGCTACGACGTCTCGGCCCGGCTGTCAGGCGCCGCGCCGACGCACCGCTTCGACGTCAAAGTACCCACGCAGTTGCTGCTCAAGCTCGGCGCTGGCGGCACATTGCGCGGCAGAGTCACCGACAGCGCCGGCAAGCCCGTGTCGTCGTTTCAAGTGTTGCTCGAATGGCAAAAGACGCCCCTCGAACGGCTAGGGTCGCTGACCACCACGGTCATTGACGCCAACGGAGAGTACGAATTGAAAGGGCTCACCGTCGGCAACCACATTCTCACCGTGAAGGGCCCGGGCTTCGCTCCGGCCGAACGCGAATTCGCCCTGACGAAAGAAGGGCAAACCCTTACCCTCGACCTGGTACTCGCCAAAGGCCGCGCCGTGAGTGGCGCAGTGAACGACGGCACGAGCCAAAGGCCGATCGACGACGCCCGTGTCTCGGTAGAAGGCCTCGACAGCCGATTCTTCGCCCAAACCCGTACCGATGCAATGGGCGCCTTTCAGCTCGAGGGGCTGCCTGACACGCCTGTTTCACTGCAGGTTGAAGCTTCGGGCTACCACACGCGGTTCTTGCCCGCCGAGGGGCCAGGCCCCTTCACCGCTTTGCTTACTCCCGTGGAACCTGACGCGGGCCGCAAGATCGAAGGCGTGGGCATTGGCGCGATGTTGCGCGGAAGAAACGACGCGCTCGTCATCGGCATGGTAACGCCCAACGGAGGCGCGTTCGATGCCGGCCTGCGCCCTGGCGACGAAGTCTTTTCGGTCGACGGCCAGCCTGTGACGACGCTCGGCTTTCATTCGGCCATTTTGGCAATTCGAGGGCCCGAAGGTTCCACGGTGCGGTTGGGCGTTCGCCGCGGCGGGCAGGCGCCGGTGGTCGACATCACCGCCGTGCGAAAGAAAATTCAGGCGTAGCGGTGAGTTATGCCTGCTGAAGCACGCTTCCACTTCGCGCTTGACTCACAGGTCGTTTGATACGACGACACGCCCTTCGGCAATGGTGCCGAAAGCTTTCGACACACTCTGAAGGAGTTTCAAAATCATGAAATCGTTCTTCGCCGCTGTCACCTGCGCTCTGGTTTTGGCTGTTCCCGCAATGGCTACTGACAAGAAGGCCGCTCACCCTGCGCCTGCCGCTGCCCCGGCCGCTGCCGCTACCCCGGCCGCCGCACCTACCGCTGCTGCTCCCGCTGGCAAAGAGAGCACCATGACCGGCACCATCACCTGCGCCAAGTGCGGCTTGAAGATGGCCGACAGCTGCAATACCGCGATGACGGTGAAAGAGGGCGGCAAAGACGTGGTCTACATGTTCGACGCCGAGTCGGACAAGGCGCACCACGAAGCGTTCTGCAAGGGTTCGAAGCAAGGTACCGTCACCGGCACCGTGACTGAAAAAGACGGCAAGAAGTGGGTCAAGGTCAGCAAGCTCGAGGCCAAGAAGTAATTCACTCCGTTCATGAAGGTTTGAAGGGCCTTGGTGAAAACCAGGGCCTTTCTTTTTTCGATGACACTTTTACGCGCCAGTGAGCTGTCGTTGTCTTTCGGCAGCCGTGTTTTGTTCGACAAGCTCAACTTCGTGATCGAAGCGGAAGAACGCGTCGGTCTCGTCGGCGTCAACGGCTCGGGCAAATCGACGTTGATGAAGGTGCTCGCCGAGGTGCAGCGCCCCGACACGGGGCTGCTTCAACGCCAGCGTGGGGCCCGCGTCATTTATCTGCCCCAGGAGCCAGTTTTTCCCGAAGGCGCCACCATCGCCAGTGAGCTCGAAGTGGCCCAGGCACCGCTCAAAGCGGCGTTGGCCGAGCACGCGCGTTTGGGTGAAGCAGCGGCCACCGGCGACGAAAAAGCGCTCAACCGCATGGGGCAGCTGACCGAAGACATCGAGCGGCTGGGAGGCTGGGACACCGGGCACCAGGCCCGCGCCCTGCTCGACCGCTTGGGGGTGAAAGACTGGGACCGACCGGTCTCAGAGCTGTCAGGCGGCACACGAAAGCGCGTGGCGATTGCCAAGGCCCTGCTTTCCAAAGCCGACCTGTTGATGCTCGACGAGCCCACCAACCATTTAGATGCCGACACCGTGGCCTGGCTCGAAGAAGAGCTCGACGCGTTCGCCGGCGCGCTGCTGCTCGTCACCCACGATCGTTATTTCTTAGACGGTTTGGTCGACCGCATCAGCGAGTTTCAGCCGCAGGGCAACCTGGTCGACTACCCCGGCAACTACCAGGCGTACTTGGAACAAAAATATGTCGCACTCGAGAATGCCAAAACCGCGCAACACAAACGCGAACGGTGGATAGCGCAAGAAGTGGCGTGGCTGCGCAAAGGCGCCGAAGCGCGACGAACCAAGAGCAAAGCGCGCATCGAGCGGGCGCAGAAGTTGCTCGCTGAGCGCGGCTTCAAGCCTCCGCAGATCGCCGAGCTGGCGCTGGCCAAGGCGCCACGGCTTTCGCAAAACGTTCTCGAAGCTCGCAAAGTGTCCAAGTCGTTCGACGGGCGCACGGTTCTTTCGAACGTCGACTTGATTGTGCAGCCCGGTGAGCGGCTGGTGCTGCTCGGGCCCAATGGCGCAGGCAAGACAACGCTCTTGCGCGTGCTGCTGGGCGAGCTGAAGCCTGACTCGGGCGAAGTGCTTACCGGCACCCGCACCCAAATTGCTTATTACGATCAGACCCGCGAGCAGCTCGACGACAATCAGACCATTTACGAAGCCGCGTGGAACGACGACTGGGTCACGCTCGGCGACAAAAAAGTGCGCCTGGCCGATTACCTCGATGACCTGCTCTTTCCCGTGCCGATGCAGCGGCAGAAAGTCGGCTCACTGTCAGGTGGAGAGCGCAACCGCCTGCTCTTGGCCCGGCTCTTTCTGCTCGGCAAAAACGTGCTGATGCTTGACGAGCCCACCAATGACTTAGACCTGGTGACGCTCAACGTGCTCGAGCGGCTGCTGCTGTCGTTTAGCGGCGCGGTGTTGCTCGTCACCCACGACCGCTACTTTTTGGACAAAGTGGCCACCGGCCTGCTGGTGTTCGACGGCAAAGGTTCAGTCGTTCGCTACGAAGGCAACTACGCGCTCTACCGCCGGCTGACGGCGAAGAACGCGCCTGCACCTTCGGCGATGGCGACCACCACGCCCGCCCCTGCGCCAGCGAAGGTTGAAGCCCCCAAAGCCATCACCAAGCTCAGCTACAAAGATCAGCGCGAACTCGACGGCATGGAAGCGCGCATTCTCGAAGCCGAACAAGCGCAAGAGGCGGTGAAGGCCCAGCTTCTTTCACCCCAAGTGGCGTCGAACGCTGCAGAGCTGGGCCGGCTGTCTGAAGCGATGGAAACCGCTTCAGCCGAAGTAGAAAAGCTCTATGCGCGCTGGCAAGTGCTGCAAGAAATGGCCGAGGGCGTCAAGGCCCGTTAGCCAGCGAAGGCCACTGCTTGGTGCGACGCCACGGCAATCGGTCGGGTGCGTTCGCGCAGCAGCAATTCAATTTCGTCTTGGCTCATCGGCTTGTCGCTCAAGTTCACGTAGTGCTTGGCGAGCACGTCGTAGCGCCGCAAGAAGAGCAACACCGAGACAACGAAGAAATCGAGTTTCTCGAAAACGATCGACCCCTCGCGCGCGTAACGCTCACGGTTGGCGTCGAAGTCGGCGGGCAACTCGGTCCAGTGGCGGTTCTGCTTCACGTGGTGGCCAATATGGTAACCGTCGTTGAAACAACGCTTGTTGTAGCCAGAATTGATGCACGTGATGCTGTTCAAATAGCTGCTGCCGGGTTGCCGCGCGTCAATGAAAGCATGTTGGCCCCAGTTGCCCACCATCATCGCGAAACGCACCAGCACGTACGGCAGAATGAACGCCACCAGCGTGGCCTGCCAGTTGACGAAGCAGAGCCCGACGATGAGCACAAAATGAATCAGTTCCCAGGTGATGGCCCGCCGCGCCAGGCGGTCTCGCTTTTTCTTGAAGAGGTACGCCGGCAGCTGCACGTGGCTTAAAAAAAAGAAGCGCGCCACATAGATCAAAAAATGGCCGAAGTGATCTCGTTGGTACTTCATGGTCGAGCTCAGATCGTCAGCCAGGTTGTTCTCAACATGGTGCATGCCCACGTGGTGCTCGGCGTACCCGGCGGGAATGCCAAAAAGAAACGTCATCACGTAGGGGTGGGCCCGGTTGAGCAGAGCTCGGCGGCGAAAAAGCGGCCGGTGCATGGTGTTGTGCAACATCAAAATGACCGGAGGGCCGAGCCAGCCCACCACAAAGGCCAAGTACGCGGCGGCGAGCCACGGCGTGAAATAAAAGTAGAGCAACACCTGCAGCGGCAACACCACCGCCAGCATTTTCAACATCAAGCGCACGAAAACCCCGTCGCGCGCGTCGTAGAGCATGTTTTCTAACGCGCGTTGAAAACGGGTGGGCTCATAGACGGGCGCTGAACGGGCGTCGTGGAGTGTGGGCGATGAACGCATAACGGCGGCCACACATAGCGCCAAAGCCTTCGAAAGCCTCGCATTAACTCTTGGTCTACGAGAGCCTCGATGTAGGCATTTCGCGGCACAACACGCCCGTGGCGCGGCGCAAATCACGTTGGTAGAATTTTTGAGTGAGCCAAAGGTCGGTTCATCGTGCATCGAAATTGATGTGCATCACTGCAGTTCCTTGTTTGGGGGGAGTACACATGAAAAAGAAGTTTGGAATCGTGTTGAGTGCGCTCGTGTCTGCGTCGTCTGTTTTGGCGGCTCCGGCTCCGGCGAAGGCTGCAGCTCCGACGGTAAAGGCTGGGCCCTGCGAAGGCATGCCGACGATTGAAACCAACGCCTGCTGGAATAAAGAGTTCGACATCGCCGAGAGTGGACTGAAAGAAAAGTTCACCATCGCGATCGATCGTTTCAAGGCCGCCAAGAAAGACGCGCTCGCCGATCAGCTGAAGAAATCGCACTACGACTGGGTCGTGGCGCGCACCTCGCACTGTGATTTCATGGAAAAAGCCACCGCGGGCACTCCGGCTGAAGCCGGCTCTAAAGCCAGATGCAAGTACCAGCTGACCCAAGACCGCATGAATACCTTGGCTGCGTTGATTGCGCAGATGAGCAGCTAACGTTTTTTTTAAAATCGCAAACATCGGTGCCGGTAACGTGGCGAACGCGTTGCCGGCATCGCTGTTTTTGGGGCGTCTAGCCGCGTTCCAAAACCTGGCGCACCTTGAGCAGCAGCCCCTCGGGGGTGAGCGGTTTCTGCACGAAAGCCAGCCCAGAATCGACAACACCGTGCCGCAACACCGCTTCGTCAGTGTAGCCCGACATGCAAAGCACCTTCATGTCAGGCCGTAACCCCGCCAAGCGCTTCGCCAGCTGCACGCCGCTCATCTGCGGCATCACCACGTCGGTGAGCAGCAAGTGAATCGGCTTGGGAAATTGCTCGCAGGTGAGCAGCGCTTCGCCGCCGTTGCGCGCCACAAGCACGTTGTAACCGTTGGCTTTCAAAATGCCCTTGGCGACCGCGCGCACCTGCTCGTCATCTTCGACCAACAAAATGGTTTCAGTGCCCGACAAACGGCGCACTTCGAGGGGCTTGCTCTCGGTCATCGCGAGAGTGCCGGCGCGCCTGGGCAGATACACCTTGAACGTGGTGCCCTTGCCAAGCTCGCTGTAGACCCAAATGTGCCCATTCGACTGCTTGACGATGCCGTACACCGTCGAGAGCCCGAGCCCCGTGCCCTTGCCTTTCGCTTTGGTCGTGAAGAACGGCTCGAAAATGCGCAGCTGAGTCTCTTTGTCCATGCCGCTACCGGTGTCTGATACCGCCAGCATCACATAGTCACCCGCGTCAACGCCCAAGTGGGTACCGGCGTATTCGCCGTCGAACCGCACGTCAGCCGTTTCGATGGTGAGCTTACCTCCCTGTGGCATGGCGTCACGGGCGTTGAGCGCCAAGTTCATCAACACCTGCTCGAGCTGGCCGATGTCTGCGAACACCGCGGCCACCTGGGGCGGAGTCACCACCACCAACGAAATGTCTTCGCCGATCAACCGGCGCAGCATGTTTTCCATGCCGCGAATCACCTTGCCAAGCTCGAGCACCTTCGGGTTCATCATCTGCTTGCGGCTAAAAGCGAGCAGTTGCTGCGTCAGCGCGGCGGCACGCTCACCGGCTTTTCGAATTTCGTTCAGGTCGTCGCGCAGGGGGTCACCCACTTTGAGGTGCCCGGCGGCCAATGAACTGAAGCTCAAAATCACCGTCAGCGCGTTGTTGAAATCGTGGGCAATGCCACCTGCCAACTGGCCCACCGCTTCCATCTTTTGAGATTGGCGCAATTGGTGCTCGGTCTGTTCGAGCTCTTTTTTTGCGGTCTCACGTTCATCGAGCGAGCGCTTGGCCATTGCCAAAGCGTCGGTGCGATCTTTCACCCTCGCTTCAAGTTCAGCGTAGAGCGCCACGTTTTCCATCGCGGTCGACGTGCTGTCAGCGAGCGCCTGCAGCAAATTGAGCTCGCTCTCGGTCGGCAGGTGCCGTTGGGCCCAGTAATTGCCAATCGCACCCATCGGCGCTGACGGGCGAATGGGTACCATCGCCAAGCTCTTCACGAAAGTAGGGCGGTACGCCTCGGCAGGCACCCGCGCATCGGCATAGATGTCTTCAATCACCGCCACTTTACCGTTGAGCATCGACCAGCCACTGATGCAGGCGTTCATCGGAAAGCGCTTGCCCTTCCACAAAGGGGCGACCGCGTCTTCGTCGACATAAAAACACTGATCGCCATCGCGCTGTACGAACGTCGCCCCGTCTGCACCGGTCAAAGCTCGCGCGGCGTGGCGCACGATTTCTTGCACTTCGGCCAAAGTACGCGCGCGCGACAGCGCTTGAATCACCGCGACCAACGGCTCGGCGCTTGGCGACATGTCGAAACCCACGGCACACAACTAAGCCACGATGTGACACTCTTGTGAAGTGTGGGCGAAAAATTTCACTGCGTGCCGCGCGCGCCCGAGCGTTAGGTTTCACGAACAAAATGTCACCCTTGCGAGGAACCGTGAGCGCCAGCACTGAATTGATCGCCATCGAAGACGCCCTGGGGGCGCACAATTACCGCCCGCTCGACGTGGTGGTGCAACGCGCCGAAGGGGTCTGGGTCTACGACGTCGACGGCAAGCGCTACCTCGACTGCTTGGCGGCGTACTCAGCGGTGAACCAAGGCCACTGCCACCCGAAAATCTTGCAGGCGCTCACCGAGCAAGCCCAATACGTCACCCTGCCCTCACGCGCCTTTCGCAACGCCCAGCTGCCCAGGCTCTACGAAAAACTGCACCAGCTTTTTGGCTACGAGCGGGCGCTGCCGATGAACACCGGCGCCGAAGCGGTAGAAACGGCGATAAAGGCTGCGCGCAAGTGGGGCTACCAGGTCAAAGGCATTGCCCAGGGCCAGGCCGAAATCATCGTCTGCGCAAACAACTTTCACGGCCGCACAGTGACCATTGTCAGCGCGTCGACCGAAGCCCAGTACCGCGAAGGCTTCGGCCCTTTCACGCCAGGCTTTCGCGTCATTCCTTACGGGGACGTGGGCGCACTCAGCGCCGCCATCACTCCGAATACGTGCGCCTTTTTGGTGGAGCCGATTCAAGGCGAAGCCGGCATCGTGCTGCCACCCGCGGGCTTTCTCGCCCAGGCCGCGCAGCTTTGCCGGCAAAACAAAGTGCTCTTCATCGCCGACGAAATTCAATGCGGGCTGGGGCGCACCGGCAAGCTGCTCGCGTGTGAGCATGAAAATGTGCGGCCCGATGTGGTGATTTTGGGCAAGGCGTTGAGCGGCGGCTATTACCCGGTGTCGGCAGTGCTCGCTTCGAACGAAGTGCTGGGCGTGTTTCGCCCGGGAGATCACGGCAGCACTTTCGGCGGCAACCCCTTGGGCTGCGCGGTGGCTTGCGCCGCGCTCGACGTGCTGGTGGATGAAGACCTGGTGCACCGCT
>JAIBBR010000002.1 GCA_019694575.1 Myxococcaceae bacterium | reverse complement strand
AAGCCCGCTACCGCGGCACACGTCGTAACACGTTCGATCTCAGGCGGCTTGCCGCCATACAAAATCTTGAGTGCATTGCCCGGGACGAAGGCAAAGCTGCGTGACTAAACCTGTTCGGCGCTCTAGACGTTGAGAAAGACACGGTCTTTCCCCACCCCGGCGCGCGCCAGCAGCTGACTGGCTTCTTCCACCATGTGCTTTTGGCCACACAAAAAAACGATGCCGTCGCCTTGCCCCACTTCACTCAAATGCGCTTGCACATACCCCCGCAGCCCTTGCCAGGCGGTGGCCGCTTGACTCAGCGTGATGCGCACGTCGAGACCGCGCTTTTTCCAGTCGGCAAATTCATCACCAAAAGGCACGTGCTCGGGCGTGCGGGCGCCATAAATGAGCGTCACTTTGCCTGGCCGGGCTGGCTTTTCGAGCAACGCGTGCACCACCGCTCGCAAGGGGCCCAAGCCCGAGCCCGTGCCCAACAACCACAACGGCCGCTTTTCGAAACCCTCGAGCGGAAAGCCCGGCCCCATCGGCTCAGAAATTTTCACGTCTGCTTCGGCATGCAACGACGACACTGCCGCCCCGTCGTTCTTCACCAGGTATTCGAAAATGTCGTGCCCCGGAGCCCCCGCCAGCGCGTACAAACCCGCCACCTTGCCCTGCACCATCAGCCGCGTGTATTGCCCCGCCGTCTTGTACGCCGCAGCCAACGCCAAAGGCACCTTCACCACCAAATGGTCCAGCCCGGTGGCGGTCAGTGCCCGCGACACCACCTTGGCGTCATGCCACGGGTGCATGGCAACACCCTCTGTCCGCGAGTAGCATTAACAATGGCTTCGACCTCTCCCATGAAAAAGGCTCTGTGGGTGCTGCTGGTTTTCGGCTTCATCGTCGCCGTCACGGCGCCACTCGTCTACTTCTCCATCAAGGCGCAACTCCCAGAGATGGCGAGCGAGCTCGAGCTTTATCAATTGCTCAAGCGCAGCATCGAAGGTGAACGCCGGGCCCACGCGCTGTCACTGGTGACGCTCGAAAAGAAAGACATCACCTTCGAGCGGCCCGACATTTCGCGCTACCCCAAGCACCTCGTCTCACTGACGCTCAACGAGCGTGGCTGCCCCCGCTATTTTCAAACGCCGCGCGAAACGGGTTTTCCCTGGGCGAAGCGCATGGTGGCGTTCTTCTTCGACAACGACACCACCGGCAACGACGGCTGGTGCGAAAAAGTCTTCGGGTGGGACCTCGCCGAACGCATTGGCGCTGACACCCACTCGAAGCAGGTGGTGGCGACCCACGTCATTCATTCGTTTCTCACCAAAGACGCGCTGCTTGCTTACGACTTGGCGTCGACACCTTTCGAAGACGGCGTCATCGGCCCTGAAGAGGCGGCCCACGTGCTCATCGGCAAAAAGCTCAACGCGCTGTCACTGGCCGAAATGGCCGAAATGGCCCTCGCCATGCCACCGCACGGTTATTGGTCACAAGTAAAAGACTGCAAGAACACGGTGCTGTTGCGGCAGAACCGCGACGTTTTGATTCAGCGGCTGCGCCAAGCCGGGTTGATACCCGAAGACTTGGCCGTCAATGCACAGACCCAACCGCTGGCCTGCACCACGCGCCCGTAAAAACATTAAGGGCCCGCGCTCACCGGCGCCTGCGGAGGGTTCAACGTCGCCAACACGTCGTCTAAGTGCCGGTGCACCTGCCGCTCATGGTGAATCACCTTTTCAATGACGCCGCGCTCGTCGATGACAAAGGTGACGCGCCGGTCGCGGCGGTAAATGGGCCACACCACGCCGTAGCTTTCACTGATGGCGCGCGAAGCGTCTCCCAGCAGCGCGAAGTCGATGTTCTCGGCCTTGGCGAAAGCACACTGGGTGTCGAACGTGTCGACCGAAACGCCCATCAACACCGCGTTCAACGCTTCGAGGCGGCTTTGGTTGTCACGAAAATGACGCACTTCTTCAGTGCAGCCAGCGGTGAACGCGCGGGGAAAGAAAAACAGCACCACTTTCTTACCCCGGTACGCCGAGAGCTTCACCGGGCGATTACGGCAGTCAGACACTTCGAAGTCTGGAGCGCTGTCTCCCACTTTAAGCATTGGCTTGCTTGGTCTCCATCGACTCGGCCACCAGCTCAGAAATGTCGCGCACCTTCATTGTCTCTTCGCGCGAGGTGTCGGCGATGCCGTCTTTCACCATGGTGTGGCAGTACGGGCAGGCCACCGCCACCGTACCTTCACCAGGGCCTTGGTAGTCGCCCACTGTGCCTGGCATTTTGCGATTCGTGGCGTCGGGCATGGGCACGCTCGGGTCTTTGGCGTGGGCCAAGGTGAGCGCCGCTTCATTGACGCGGTTGTGGTTGATGCGCGTGCCAATGTGCTCTTCCATCCACATGCGGGCTCCGCCGGCACCACAGCAGAAGCTCTCGCGCTCGCTGCGCTGCATTTCAATCACCTGCAAACCCGGTATCGCCTTCAACACTTCGCGCGGCGCGTCGTACACGCCGTTATGGCGGCCCAGGTAGCAGGGGTCATGGTAGGTGAGCCGCTCGTTCATCACCTTCGACAGCTTGATGCGCTTGGTTTGCAAGAGCTCGTTGATGAACTCGGTGTGCGAGAGCACTTTGTAATTGCCGCCAAATTCTGGGTACTCGTTCTTGATGGTGTTGAAGCAATGCGGGCACTGGGTGATGACCGCTTTCACGCTCAAGCCGTTCAGCTTCTCGACGTTGGCCTTGGCCAGTGTTTGGTACAGGTACTCGTTGCCAGCGCGGCGGGCAGAATCGCCCGTGCACGCTTCTTCTTTGCCTAAGGTAGCGAAGCTGACATTTGCCTCTTGCAGAATTTTCACCAGCGACCGCGACACTTTTTTCATTCGCTCGTCGTAACTGCCGGCGCACCCGACGAAGAAGAGGTACTCGTACGGGCCACCTCCGTCAGACCATTTGGGAACTTTCAGCTCGCCTTCCCATTCGTCGCGTTTCTCTTGACCCAAGCCCCAGGGGTTACCTTGGCGCTCCATGCCTTCGAAGACGCGCTGCAGCTCAGCGGGAAAGTCGGCTTCGACCTGCACCTTGTAACGGCGCATGTCGATGAGACGCGGCACGTTTTCGATGAACACCGGGCACGCCGTCTCGCACCAACCGCAGGTGGTGCACGCCCACACGGTTTCGGGCTTGACGATGTCACCGACCAAATTCGAAATGTCTGCTTCTTTGCCGTCTTTGCCTTTGCCGACGAAACGCCCGTCTTCTTGCTTCTTGGCGGTGGCGATGAGGCGCTCGTTGTCCCAGAGAAAATGCTTCAGGTCTTGGTTCAAGCCTTTGTGGGTGAGCGGCTTGCCGGTCAAATAGGTAGGGCAGTGCGTCTGGCAGCGACCGCATTCGGTGCAGCTGTTGACGTCGAAGCCTTGCTTCCACGACAGGTCCATGAACGTTTTGGCGCCGAACTCTTCTTTTTCTAAATTCGGGGTGGGCAGCTTGGCGCTCGACGACATGCCGTCTTGGGCGGGCAACCGGCGTAAGAAAATATTCGGCAGGCCGGTGATGACGTGAAAGTGCTTACCGTTGGGCAAGAAGTTCAAGAAGGTGACGATGATGGTGATGTGAACCCAAAAGCTGGCCACGCCTAACGCATGCACCACGCCGTCGGGCAGGCCGCTCATCACCATGGCCAAAGCCGCCGTCACTGGCTCAAAGCCGTTGTTCGTCACGCCCTGCTCGCGCAAATGAGAAACGCCAAAGAAGAGCTCGGTCACCATCAGCGCGCCGATGAAACCCAAAATCAGCAGCGCTTCTTTAGAGCGCGTCATGCGGTCAGGCTTCACCACCATGCGCAGGTAAAAAAAGTAGAGCACGCCCAGCAGCGCCGCTCCGGCCGCGAGGTCTTTCAAGAAAAGGTAGCCGCCGTACGCCCATTTGAGGCCCTGCCAGTGGGCCCAAAAAGGGTCGTTCAAATTCGACAGCACGTGCAGCGCGCTCTCTGAAAAACCCATTACGAAGAGCATCGCGGTGCGCACGGTGAGCACCATGAAGGCAAAGAAAATGAAGAAGTGCATCGCGCCGGGCAGGCGCTCTTCTTTGTCCAACATGCGTCTTTGGCCGAGGCCGAACTTGAGAAACGCCGCCAAGCGCCGCGGCACTTGGTCTAACCGGTTACCGGGTTCGCCCTTGAGTGCGAACATCGCCCGTAACCGGCCATTCATGATGATGGCGAACGCCACCAGCCCTAAGGCCAAAATGGCAAACGTGAAGAGTGGACCCATGGGCACGGTATACCCAAGATTTTCCTCTCACGCCGCATTGCGTTAACCCCCGACCACGACAGCGAAAAAATTTTGCACCATGGCGAAACCACGTAGCGTTGATGTCCATGAAAAAATTTCTCTTTATCGGCATCGGGGCGGTTTTCTTCGCGTGCTCAAGCTCGGGCCCCGCAGGTCCTCAAGGCGAGAAAGGGCCAGCGGGCCCTCAGGGAGAAGCCGGCCCTCAGGGCGCAACCGGTATGCAAGGTGCCTCGGGTGCCGCAGGGCCCAAAGGAGACCCCGGGCCGATGGGCCTCACGGGCATGCAAGGCCCAGCCGGAACTTTCACGCCTCCTGCCGTGCCGACCGCGGGGTTGTTGGCTCACTACCGAGGCAACGGGCAAGATTTGACCAGCCATGCGGTGCATGGCACCTCGAGCAGTGTCATCACGGCAGCAGACCGCTTCGGCACCGCGGCCAAAGCGGGAGAATTCGGCGGCAACAGTAGCTCATACATTGCGGTCGCCAACCACTTGGCGCCTACCGGCAGCAGCGCACGGGGTGTATCGGTGTGGGTCAAAACCCGCGGGCCTACGGGCGACAATTATGGCTCTGTGTTTTCTTGGGGCGGCACGGCGGCGGGTTCTCGGTTCAGTCTTCTCGTCAACCCCGAAGGGTTGGCCTACTTCTCGGGGCAGTTCGCAGACCGCGTTTCAACACGTTCGCTGACAGACAACGAATGGCACCATGTGGTGGTGAATTTCGACGGCATTGCCACGGTGGCGACCTATGTCGACATGGGCTTGGCCGCTTCTGGAAAACTGGCCCTCGACACCACGGCCAATACCGAAGCGCTCTACATTGGCGTGTCGAAAAACCCCGGCGTGGGAACTGAACCTTTCGACGGTTACATCGACGACATGCGCATTTATGATCACCCGCTCACTCGCACCGAGCGCGAGGGCCTGTTTTACGAGGGCGGCTGGCGGTAGCGCGCAAGGGCCCTCAGTCCAAAAACTTGAACTGCGACAATGCTGTGTCACCGTTTGGGTATGACCACCAAACGACGAAACACACTGCGCCGCAGCGTTCGCTTGCCTGTCTCTTTCGGCCGTAAAATTCCCGCCATCACCGCTGACGTATCGCGCGGCGGTTTTCAGGCTGAAATGCCGCAGGTCTTCGTGCCCGGCTCGACGGTGCACGGCTACTTTTTGCTCGACGAGAAAGAAGTACCCTTCGAGGGAAAAGTGGCCTGGGCACAGGCGGGTAACCCACAACTGTCGGTGTACAGCAAGTTCGGAGTGCGCTTCGCCCAGCCGCCGTTGGGTTTGCGCGAATTGTTTTCTGCGCTCGATTCAAAGCCGCGCAAAGTCAAGGCGAAGTAACAGAGGCCACTTCGCCCTTCACAGCTTGCGCTGAATTGTCTCGGCGAGATTGGCAGTCCACCGATCGTAAACGGAGCCGATGTCTGTTACCCCGTTCTTGTCGGTCTTCGCTCCCAGCCCGTCGCTTTCGAGATAGCGAATGGTGAACTGCTTGGAGCTGTACTCGACGGCCACTCTCAATGTCTCTCCGCGTCGCGCATAGCGGCCGACCAATTTTCCTTCGACTTCTGACTGGGCATCGTAGCCGTGTTCGCGAAAAGCATTGATGATGGCTTCCCTCAGCACCGGCAGGGGAGTTTCGCGGGCCAGAACAAAACTCCGAATGAGCCGAGCGTCAGCTTGCGCTCGCATCTTGGCCAGTTCGGCGTCTTCCTTTGCGGCCACGGCTGCCTCTCGGGCCGGCCGGTCAACTTCGTCGCGAATTGACTTGGACAAAATAGAAACCCAGCGTGAATACAACGGCGATATCTCTACCACTTCGCCATTTTCGGTCTTCTCATTCAGACCATTGCTTTCGAGGTAGCGAATGGTGAAGGAGTCGCCATTCATGTCGACCGCAATTTCGACCGACGCACCCTTGCTCAACTGACGAGCAGTGACCGACTGTGGGCTGTCTTTTTCAACTCCCCACCCGTGCCGAGACAACGCGCGAATGACGGCGTCATGCATTGCCGCGGGCTCAACCGGGCTCTGCACTTGGTTGGGTAAGACCTTGGTGAGCGCGACTCTGTTGTGCCCGCACCCTGACAACGTGAGTGACACCACAACACAGCAGAGGGTCAGTCCTGTCGTTCGACTCGCCATGCCGCGCGTTTTGTCTCGTTCAACTTGGCGGTGTCAAGCGGGGCGTTTCATAGGCCAGACAGGGTAGTAAGTCGTCAGCGCCGCGTTTGATTCGAAGCCGCGCAAAGTCAAAACGAAGTACCGGCATTGACCCCGCAGGCTCGCCACCATTTCCCTTCTACTTCGACAATTCGAATACCTGCTCCACCGGTATTCTGAACACTTTGGCGATGCGCATGGCCAGAACCAGAGACGGCACATACTTGTTGGCTTCTAATGCCACGATGGTTTGGCGGGTGACTTTCACTTTCTTGGCCAACTCTTCTTGGGTGAGCTCGCCGTGCTCGAAACGCAGTCGACGAATCGAGTTATTGAGCGACTCGTGACTCATTCTTCGCGACCGAGCATTACCGCTTCAGACACACACTTGATGCCCAGTTGGGTCAGCAAAAATAAACCCGGTGCGTCAGCCAGCCACCGAAAGGGCACCGTCGGTTCCTCTACGAAGAAGTGAAGGACTGCAGTGGCAAGCATGGCGATGACCAAGGCACTGTGGAAAGAAAGCGTCGACGCCTTCACCGCGATGCTCGTTTCTCGTTCGTCTCGTACACCCAACTGACTCTTGGCTCTCAGTGCCAAGAGCAGCCCGCCCGTCAACAACACCAATTGAACGATGAGAACAGGGTGCGGCCCGCGCGCCCCGATGACCGTGCCGTAGATAGAAAGCGGAAGACCGACCCCAACGAGTCCCGCCAACACCCAATTGTAAGACCAGCGTGTTTTCATACCATGAGCGATGTATGAAATTTCATTCTTTATGTCAAAAACAGCAGACACCAACAAAGGGCGCGTGTGAATAGGCTGGTCGTGGGCGCAAGAGCCGGGTGAGGCAAATCCCCCATTTGATGCATGGCAAAACCACCACTTGATTAATGGCAAATCCACCACTTAACCCATGGCAAACCCACCACTTGCAAGATAGTGTGTGCAGGCATGTCAAAGCTTATCTCTCGTCACCTGCAGTCAGCCGTTTTGACCGCACTGGCCGACACCCGGGTGGTCGCCGTCAATGGCGCCCGTCAAGCAGGCAAGAGCACGCTGGTCCACTCGGTAATGAAGGGCTGGCCCGCTAGAGAAGAACGAACGCTCGATGATGGCTCGACCTTAGCGGCGGCGAAGGCCGACCCAAACCGGTTCGTTCGGCACTCTGGGCTCCTGGCGATTGATGAGGTTCAACGAGCCCCTGAATTGATGCTGGCGGTGAAAGCTGCGGTCGATCGCGAGCGGCGCCCTGGTCAGTTTCTGCTCACCGGGTCAGCGCGGATTCTTGGGTTGCAGTCGCTCCCCGATGCCCTCGTCGGGCGCATGGAGACCTTGGAGCTCTGGCCCTTCTCTCAAGGTGAGCTCGAAGCGCGCCGAGAACGGTTCATCGACGCAGTTTTTTCGGACAATCCTCGGTTCGTGACCGATGGGCTCACCGCAAGAGACGAGCTCACCGAACGGCTTTGCCGCGGAGGTTTTCCCGAGGCGACGCGCCGTGATGAAGGCCGGCGTGCACGTTTCTTCGCTGCCTATGCACATGACCTCGTCGATCGCGATGTTTCACAACTCGCCGACATTCGCCGCAGCGATGCGCTTCATCACCTGCTCAAAGCGATGGCCTGGTTATCCGCGCAATTGCTCAAGGTCGAACGACTGGCTTCAGACGCGGGCCTACCTGCCACGAGCGTCGAACGGTATCTCGCCCTCTTCGAAGAAGTGTTTCTCATCAAGCGTTTACCCGCATGGAGCAATTCGGCCACCGCCCGATCAGTTCAAATGCGAAAAGTTCTCTTTGTCGACACCGGCCTGTGCGTATTTCTGCAGGGGAAAACGCTCAAACGCCTGCTTAAAGATGACGCGGCCATCGGACCACTCATTGAAAACTTCGTTTTGGCAGAGCTCGCGCGACAACTGGGTTGGGCCGAGACCCGCGCCACATTGTCGCATTTCAGAACCCGCGACGGCATCGAGGTCGATGGTGTTCTCGAAGCCGATGACGGCCGTATCGTCGGTATCGAAGTGAAAAGCGCCGAGACGGTTCGAAACGAAGATTTCGCCGGCCTACGCCACCTCGCCGCGAGAGTTGGCGACCGATTTCACCACGGGCTGGTATTTTACGCGGGGGCTTCGGTGCTCCCGTTCGGGCCGACACTGCAGGCCGTTCCACTCAACGCGCTCTGGTTGACCTCCTGAGGCTTACCGCCAGAATGGCCAAAGTTCCTTAAACCCCACCGCAGTTGCCCACTTGAAAAAATGCTAACGCCCCATCGCCAGTGAACGTCACGAGTACCAAGAGACCTGCAAGAAAACTTTTGCCCACCTGGTGGGTCTCGCTGGCCCTCGCCGGCACGTTGGGCGGGGTGCTCTACCTCATCACCTCGAGCTTGCCGTTCTTGGTGAGCTCTCCCACCACCGACTCACATTTCGGTGCGCTCAACAGCTGCGTGCTGAAAAACCTGGCGGCGCCTCGCCTGGGTTACGCCGTCTCGTGGGACCTAAAGAACCTCGTCTCGTACTCAGCGAGTGAGTTGGTGTGGTGCCATGCCAACGGCGACGCGCAAAAACATTCGCTGCAAGGCATCACCCGGGCGGCGTTCGATGGGCAAGGCACACTTTGGCTCGCCACCCGTGCTTCGGCTGAGCAACCGCCGCAACTGCTTTATTGGAATGAGCAAGCCGAGCCCTCGCTCCTCGCACAATTCGCGCCCACCACGCTGGTCGGCGTGAAAGAAGGCGTGGTGATTCTCGGCGTCGATGGCCAAGTGACTTCGCTGCGCAAAAGCGGACAAGTGGCCGGCTCCACCTCGCTCAAACAAGGCCTCACCAGCCCCACGGGCTTAATCGCCAATGATGATGGCTCGCTGGTGCTGCTGGTGGCCGCCACGGGTGTCTTCGCTTTTCAGGCCCACGACGCCACTGAAGTGCGCCGCGAAAGCCCCTGCCCGGTGGAATATGCATGGTGGTTGCCCAACGGCACCACCGCCCGGCTCGCCTGCGCGCCCAACCACAGCTGGGCGCTCGACGTCGACATGCGCAGCGGCACGTCAGAGAAAGCCGAATTGCAGCACTCGGGCCCCAGCACGCTGTTGCCGTTGAGCGGTCTTTATGTCGAAAGCTGCGACGGGTTACCTTGCACCGCGCCGGCACCGTAAGACGGTTTCCTATACCTGTACCCGTTACCCGTACTCACTCCCTACCCGTACCTGTCCCCGTCACCGAACGCGCACGCGAAACTCCCCTGCTCACTCCGAAACATAGAGCACCCCCAGACACATCTCGTCGGTCGTGCCCTCGCCCCACTCCACCGCGCGCGGCAACAGCTTCTCACCATTCACCACCGGCTGATTCTGGGCGCTGTTGTCCCACTGGCAGCTGATTTTCAACTTGTCACCTGGGCGCATAATTTTCGGCCGACTAAAGCCATAGCTGCGCTGCCAGTGAAAGTCCCACCGGGGAATGTCGAGCAAACACTCGTTGCTTCCGTCCGCATGCTCAATTTCCAACCGACTCGAAGTGCCGAGCAAATGCTGATGCGTCGCGGCCGACCACACCCGAAACGCAATACCGCCGGGCAACGCGCCACCTGACACCCACCCCAGCACGCCCGAAGGGTCATACGAAAAGGCATGCGACACCGAAGGCTCATAAGCAGGTATCGGCATGCCGCCGGCGTCCATCCACCGCGGGTTGGTCCACGGAATAATCGCCGCGCGCTTTTTCACCTCGGGCGCAATGGCGAGCTCAATCGACGTCAAGTCGTCAACTCCCTGCATCGGCACCTGCACGTTGTAGTGCACCTGAAGCACCACTTTGCTGCCCGGCAAAACGGGAATGCCGGTGTCAGCCGGGTACATCGCGGCGATACCTCCTGGCGCCCACGCACCGAGCCAGCCCGAACGCGCAGGCCCCCCAGGGCCTCCGAAACAGGTGTAGCCCGCGCCCGGCGTGTCGGCGTCGAGCTTCTCGTACTTCGCCGCGTCGTCAGGCCCCACCAAATACGCGATGACATGGTGCACGATTTTTCGGTTGCCCGGCACCACATTCATGCCCACCACATATCGCTTCGTCGTCTCTTTCCAGTCGAGCACGAAGCAGCGGTAGTCGTCGGGGCTCTGCGTCGGCACGTACGGCTCGGCCATCGACATTTTCATGTCGACCCGGGTCAACCCCTGCGGCGCGCCATTTTCGACAGCCTGGGTCGAAGCCGTGGGCGTACCCTCCAACACGCCGTTGTCTGCCCAGGTGGCAATACTCTGCACTTCTTCATCAGTCAGGCGCTGGTTGTCGACGTACTCGGCGCAGTGGGGGCCGGCCAAATAAGGAGGCATGCGGCGAGACACCACCGCCTCCTTGACCGACGCCGCCATCGCCGAGACTTGCCCATAATCGGTGAGCGAAAACGGTGCGATACCGTCGGGCTGGTGACACCCCACACAACGGCTCTCGACAATGGGTTTGATGTTCTGGTGATAGGTGGGCTTGGGGGCACCCACGCCGCACGCCCACAAAGGCACCACGCCGCACAAAACCGCCATCGAGAAAAGCCGCATGGCGCCCAGGCGTACCACGGGCCGTACCGCGGCACACCTCACAGCCAGGGTTTGACTGCCGACACCAACGCACCCGCCGCCGACACCACTTCTACCGGCAACGCCACCGTGGGCTTCACCGGCACGCTGTTACTGACCCAGATTTTCTCTACCGGCACGGCTTGGAGCCTTTCGACGGCTTGCCCCACGAAGAGCCCGTGCGTGGCCGCGAGCGTTACCTTGCCCACCGCGCCCGCCGCCAGCACCGCGGTAACCGCCGCCGCCATCGTGCCTCCGGTCGAAATCATGTCGTCAACCACCAGCACGTGCTTGCCCTTGACGTCGCCCACCACCGCCCGCGCCGACACGTCAGCTCCCGACAGGCGCTCTTTGTGCACCAACGCCACCGGCAACCCGAGCTGCTTGGCGTACACCTCGGCACGCTTCAAACCACCCAAGTCAGGAGACACCACCACCGCGGGCCTGGGCATCGCCTTCAAGTGCTCTGCCAGCAACGGAATGGCCGTGGCATGCTCCACGGGCGTCGGAAAGCAACCTTCCACCGCCAAGCTGTGCAGGTCTAAACAAATCAACCGACTCAAGTGGCGGGCACCCAATAACTCGGCCATCACCCGCGCGCCCAACGGCTCTCGGCGTGTCTCTCGACGGTCATGCCGCGCGTACCCCAAGTACGGCACCACCGCGTTGACGCTGTGTGCTCCGCCGCGGTGAGCAATGTCTGCCAGCAAGGCCAGCTCGAGCAGGTGCTCGCCCGCTGGGGCGATGAGCGACTGCACAATGTAAACGTCGCGGCCCTTCACTTCAGCCAGCAACTCGACATCGAGCTCCCCATCAGGAAAACGCTCAATGCGGCACGCGCCCAACTCGAGGCCGAGGCCGTGCGCCACCTGCGCCGCCAACACCGTATTCGACGTGCCACTCACCACCAACGCTTGGGTCGTCATCGCAATCGCCGACCTTGGCGCTCGCCCCCACCTTTGTCGACGGTTTTGAGGTTAGAACCCAACCCATGCTTGTTTCTCTCTTGGCGGCGCAGGTGCTGTGCAGTGCGCTGCAGACCAACGCGTCGACTGCTGACCGCACCGTCGACGCTGACCCAGACCCCTTAGGCATTACGGTGTCGGGCGGCGTCTCGCTCGGCACGTGGGAAGCAGGCTTCATTTACCTGTACTTAGAAGCCCTCAAAATCAAACCCGAAGCCCAAGTGCGCGTGGTGACGGGAGCCTCTGCCGGCAGCGCCAACGCGCTCATCACCGCCATCGCTTCGTGCCGCTTGCCCGAGCCTTTCCCCATGTCGAGCTTGGGGTGGAAAGTGTGGGGCCCCATCGGCTTCAAAGAGCTCTTCGACCGCCGCCGCTCGACTTACGAGTCGCTCTTCGTGCGCGACGCGCTCGACGCTTCATTCGAGCGGGTGCACGCGGTGTGGAAAGAAGGGCTGCCCCCAAGTTGCGACGTGGTGGTGGGCGCCACCGTCACCCGGGTGCAGCCCCGTGAAACCAAACTGCAAGACGGCTTAACGGTGCCGCGCGTGCTCGAGACCTTCACCATTCGCATTCAAGGGCGCGGGCCGGGCAAAGCGCCCAAGCTGTCGAATTACGTCAGCCCCACCTCGCCCATGCCCCAGCCGTTGTTGCCTTTCATCGACGACGAAAATGACCCAGTGGCCGCCGACCGCAATTTCTTGCAGCTGCGCTCATTGATTTTCGCGTCAGGCGCTTTTCCCGTCGCGTTCTCGCCGCAGCCCATTTCGTACTGCCTTTCAAAAGCCATCGCGCCGGGCGAAGCGCTCACCGCCGAGGCCATTGCCTGCCCTGCCCCCCAATTCGTCGACCTCTTCGTCGACGGAGGCGTCTTCGACAACAACCCGCTGCGTCTTGCCTGGTCAATCGCCGAGCAATCGCTGCGCCGCACGCCCGAAGGCCGCACCTACTGGGCCGACTTGCTCAAGCCGCTGCCCGAAACGCCACACCCTTCAGTGCGCTACCTGTACTTAGACCCTGACTTGACCGTCTTTCCCACCGAGAAAGAAACGTCTCCCAATTCGAAAGACAACGGCTTCATCGCCAAGCTTTTCAACTTCACCAACGGTTTCATCGAGTCAGCCCGCGCCCGCGAGCTCTTGCAACTGGCGCGTGAACGGGCCGGCGTCTCTGACCGCGTGCACCTGGCGATGAGCAGCTTGCCCAAAGCCAGCGAGCCGCTGCAGGCCTTCGCCGGCTTCTTCGAGACCGACTTTCGCCGCTTCGACTTTTACCTGGGCATGTACGACGCGTTCGCCGAGCTCGCCAACACCGGCACCTGGCGCAAAGCCCCCATCAACTTAGAAATGCTGCTCGCCACGGGCGATGAAGCGCGCAAAGAGTGGGCGCCTTTCGTCTGCATGCTTTCGATGATGCGGCCCCGCTATGCCTCGTACCAAAACATGTGCACCAGGCCCGAGCTCGCCAACTTTCGCGTGCTTCTGCAGACCAGCATCGACCGCCTTTACGACGCCTGCCGCCCCAACCAGAACCGCGCGTCAATGGGAGCAGGCCGCTACCACTACCTGTGCGAAGACGCGCTGCAAGGGCATGAGCCCGTCGCCGTGCCGGGCCAGAAACAGCTTGAGCCACAGACCCGCCGCCGCCGCGCGGGCGAAGACGACTTCGACTACTTCATGCGGCTGCTGGGCGCGTACGGCTTTCACTTCGCCGACCTGGGCTTGAAACCGTCAGAATCGAACGACGGCGCGCATGCGCTGCGGCAACAGCTCGACGACGTCGTCGACGAATGGGCTTCGGCACAACCCTCTTTCGCCGACCGCACCTTCGCGCGCACCGCAGGCCGCACCGCGCTCAACCTCATCGACTTCAGTCCTCCGCAGGTGTCGGGTTATTTTACGCTCGGCACCGTGCTCGAAGCCGGCGTCAGCTTCGCACCCGGCCGTTGGAAGCCGCGCTGGTTGCAGTTGACCGGCGCACTGACGTTCAACAACCTCTTCACCCTCATCACCGAGCCCAGGCCGCGCTTTACGGCCAACTTCACCGCGGGGCCCGAATTTCACCTGTCTATCATTTCGAACGCCATCGCCCAGCCCCGGCTTGCCATTCGCTTGGGCATTCAGCTTGGCCTGGCCGACCGCTTCAGCACCCAACCCTGCGTCGACATCGACCCGCGCAGCTGCACCCAAGCCATCGTCGAAGCGTCGGCCGCGGTGGCGCTCTTCGAGAGGCTCCGCGTCGAGTTGGTATGGCAAACTTACCCACGCCTCTACGGCCAAGGCACCTTCTCGGCGTTGCAGCTCGGGGTCGGCGTGCACTTCTACTAAGAGCGATGCGGGCGAGACATTTTGCCTCAGCCCGCGTGCTTTCACTTTCACGGCTCCAAGAGTAGAGCCTTTTTCACCATGCCAGGGTTCATCGACGAAGCGGTAGAGCAGTACGCGAAAGAGCACAGCGAAGCCCCCGACGCGCTGCTCAGAGAACTGACCGAAATCACCTATGCCCAAGCCAAGTCGCCGGGCATGCAAGTCGGCCCGTTGGAAGGCGCGTTCTTGCGCATGCTGGTGCGGCTTACCCACGCCAAGCGCATTTTAGAGGTGGGCACCTTCACCGGCTATTCGGCGTTGTGCATGGCCGAAGGGTTGCCTGCCGACGGCGAGCTCATCACCTGCGACAGAGACGAAAAGGTGCTGCCCATCGCCGAGTCGTTTTTCAGGCGCAGCCCGCACGGCCACAAAATCAAAATTGAACGCGGAGACGCCCGGCAGACGCTGGCCAAGCTGAAGGGGCCATTTGACCTGGTGTTTCTCGACGCCGACAAAGAGAGCTACCTCGACTACTACGAAAAAGCGCTGCCGCTTTTGAAGACGCACGGGCTCATCGCCGCTGACAACACCCTGTGGAGCGGCAAGGTGCTCAACCCCCAAGAAGAGAGTGACCACGCAGTGGTGCGCTTCAATGCCCACGTGGCGAAAGACGCGCGGGTTGAGAAAGTGGTCGTCACCTTGCGCGACGGTGTAACGCTGGCGTGGAAAAAATAGCCGGCCCGTCACGCAAAGTGCGGGAGGACTTTCAGCGTGTCGTCACCAAGGTCAGAATGCGGTGCGACGCCTCGTAGAAAATGTTCCACGTCGGGCCATTCGCGCCTTCAATCAGATACATGGTGCCGGCGAAGCAAATCAGCGCCATCAGCAACACGAAAGGCACCAGCGACGCCAGCCGCCACAGTGCCGCGTTTGACCAGCGTGAGCCGTCGCGCTGGCGAAACTCGTCTTGCACGCGAAACATCGCGTATGAAAACGGGGTAATCGCTGACATCCACGCCACGAAATTGAGCAGCGGCACGCCGTGAAAAAACGGCGGCAGGCTCGAATGCCACACCCACGCACCGGCCGCGGTGGCGAGCGGGTCAATCTGCAAGTCGAGCAGCGTGGCCACCGTCGCCACCAGCACCGCTGAAAGCGCACGTGACGAGCGCAACAGGGGAAAATATTCGCGCAACCGCCACACCACGAAGGTGCCCATGTACAGCACGACGCTCCAGCCAAGCATGGTGGCCATGGGCGCCGGCAAACCGGGAATGTGCGAGAGGTTGAGCAAGCTCTCGTCGAAGAAGCCCAGCCAAATGCCGCCGTTCTCGAGGCACAACCCATAGAGAAACGCCGAACCAAAGAAGAGCGCCACGTGCTGCCGCTTTTGGCTCGCGGCGTGCCACATCATCAAACCGGCCCACAAGAAGTTCGACAGCTCGTAAAACACGAGCAACGTCGGCCCTTGCACAGGCGACGGCCGGTGAAAGGCCAAGTTCAAAATGGGGAACACGACTGAAACGCCCACTGCGAAAAGCACCAGCAATAACCGGTTGGCGATGAAGGGAGCCCGCAGCGCCCGCGCCGACACCATGAGCACAAAAACCGAGAGGGGGAAAATCACCGTCCACGCGGTGGCCGATTGCGGTGGGTCGAAGTTGGTGAGCGCGCAGTTGAGCAGCAAGAGCCCGTAAATGAGAAACGTCCACACGGGAAACTGCGACACCACTTCAGAGCGGAGCTGAGCGCCAAACGAGTCGGCCGCCCACGCTTGCCGCGGGAGCTCGATTTCACCGGTACGTAAGGTCATGAATGGGGTGGAGTCTTACTCCGCTCGGCGAGAGGAGATCTACCCACCCTGCGCATTTTTCAAAGGGCGCCCTTAGGGCCCGCCGCAAAATAAACGGTCCGAGATCTGCGCCGAGGCGCCCGGATGGCGAGGCGCGCGACCGAGGTTTACCAGTGGTAAGTCGCAGGGAGCGCAACGCGGACAGCCGGGATGGATCGGCGCTGATATGGAGCGTTTATTTTGTGGCGGGCCCTTACCTCACACCGACGGCACGTTGCGCTTCTTCATCATGTACAGGCCACCTACCGCGGCCAAAATCAGCGCCAGCACACCCAGCCCTATGATGACCGCCTTGCTCGACTTCACGCTGCCCTTCACCGCCACCTGGGGAACAATGCCCACGTTGTACGGTTCGGTTTTTGGCTCGAGCGTCAAGAAGCCCGAGAAGTCGCCCTTCGCACCGTCCCACGCTTCAAACTGCACCTTGGCGGTGGTTTGGCCGCGCGCAATCGTCACCTGCTCAGGCGTCACCTTGGCGGGCACGCCTTTCAACTGCAGCTTGAGCGTCAAATCTTCGGTCGAGAATTTGAGCGCTTGCAAGTCGACCGCCACTTCACGCGGCTCACCGGCCATCAAGTTGTTGAGCAACACCATCGGCTCGACTTCAGCCACCAGCGGCGCCACCACCGTCATGGAGCGCGGAGGGCTCTTGCGCTGAATCGACCCATTAGAACCCGGCTCGATACGGGCCACCATTTTCCAGTTGCCCAGCTTGTCCATCTTGATGTTGGTGCCATAGCGCTTGTCGGCCTGCTTGGTCAGCTCATAGGTGGTGCTCTTGCCCGCGCTGTCGGTCACGTCGAGAAAAAACTGGTGCAAGTCTGAAAACTCAGGCGCGGCCACGGTGGTGGCGTCGCCAATGGTCATCCACACTTTGGGGGTGATTTCCGAGCCATAAAGCGCCGCCCCGGGAAACTCCATGCCGACGCGCACGTTGAAACTTTCGTACGCAATCAGCGCACCTGGCGGTATCGGCTTGGGCGAGTCGATGCTCCAGGTGCCCTTGCCGGGGTTACGAATTTCGTACGCTTGGTACTTCTCGTGTTTCGCCGCGTAGAAACCTTTGTCGCCGTCTTTCACTTGCGACAAGTCAGGGCGGGTGAAGTTGATTTTGGGTTGGTCACCCGTCACCACCACTTGCAGGCGGGTGGCTTGGTCATCAACCACGACCGTCTTGCCTTTCAAGGGCAGAATCTTGGCACCCGAGTTGGCCGCGTGAATCTGCGCGAACAAACCAGGCAGCTCTTCTGCTTTTTCGGTCACCAGCGCCTTACCACCCGCAGTCTGGGCGATTTGGTCCAAGAAGGCCTTCGGCGCGCCCGCTGACAAACCCACCGCCACGACGCCCACGTTGCTGAGCGCCTGCTTGATGCGACCAATAACCGCGGCCTGGCAGCGCAACTCACGTTCTTGCTTGCGCAGGTTGATGAGGTCTTGCAGCCGCTCGCCTTCGTGCAGATACGCACGTTCGTCGGGGGCCGGGTCGCAGTGGCCGTCGGTCATGAAGAGCAAAATGCGCCGCTCGTTCTCTTCAGGCTTGGTCGAAAACACCTGCGCCGCTTCAGAAAAGGCTGCGCCGAAGTCGGTCCAGTCGCCGTCTGAAGTAATGGCACGGGCCGCCGCCTTCAGCTTGTCGCGGCTGGCGGCGTCTTTGATTTCGACGAAGCCCTGCGAACGCGGGCGCACTTTGGCATCGAATTCCATCACTGAAATCTGGTCGCCCTCTTGCGCCAAGTCGATGTACAGCTCGGCGGCGACACGACGAATGTTTTGTGGGTCAGTGCCTCGCATGCTCGACGAAGCGTCGATAATCATCAGTGTCTTGTAGCCGGCCGAAGCCACGCTCGCGGCCATGACCGTCAACGCAAAGAGCAATCGTTTCACGGCGTATCTCCCGTACTGTCGAGCCAGCCCAAGTGACCCTTTCGAGAAGTCAGGCGTCTTCGGGTGTTCGGTGCTGGCAATTCGGTTTGTGAAAATTGAAATTCCGCTTTCGCGTCTGCCCCCGCAGACACAACCACTTCGACTTGTTTTGCCGGCAAGGCGCGGTGCCAAGCTTCAATCAGGTAAGAGCCAGGTTCTAGTCCACCGAACGAAAAATGGCCCTGGGAATCGGTCGTGTCAAAAAAAGGGTGCTCCATCACGCCGACGTACGAGTTCATCCATGGGTGTACCTCGCACAGCAGCAGCGCCATTGCCTCGGCGCTCTTGAAGACTGTTTCGAATTTTTTCCCCGCCCCCATGACCGAGTAATTGAAAATGTTCTGCGTCGCCCGTGACGAGAAGGTGTGCAGCACCGGGTCTGAATTCACCATTTCGAGCTTTTGCCCCGCGCGCAGGCCAAACACCGTAGGGGTAAACCGGCACCCCAGGTTGTTGATGACCAAAGTCTCTTGGGGAACCGGGTAAGTCACCCCTGGCCGCAGCCCTTCGATGACGTAGACAAAGACGTCGCTTAAGCCGCCATCGTGAACTTCAACGTCGCGCACCAAGGGGTCGTCCATCAGCGGCTTGCATTCTTCGGCGCCGCCAAAATTGATGTTCATCGGTTTGGGAGTGTCTCCGCTAAAGCGCACCGTTCCTGAAATGGTACCGGGGGGGCCTGGCGTCGGCTTGGGGTTGCGCACCACCTTCGGCTTGGCGGGCGACCCCGCGTCGGGCACTGCCGCGGCCACGGGAGCGGCTTCTTTCTTGGAACATGCAACCACGGCCACAGCGACAGCGCAGAGCCAGACGAAACGCACGTGATTTACCCCCCAAGGAATCAAAACGGGCTGCCCAACCGCAGAACGTTATTTTAGCGCGAACCACTGCAGAGAATCATGGGCTGAAAAATGAAGACGCCATTTCAGCTTTGCGGGCCGAAATGGCGTCTACCACCCGTTCAAGGAGGCCTGTGTTGGCAGGCGCTCCCCGACGAATATGGGTCTTTACGAGCTACTTGCGTTTTTCGAGCTCGTCCATAGCCGCCTTGAGGCTCAAGCGCATGCGCTCGAAGGCCTTACCGAGGCGACCCACTTCGTCTGAACCGCCCATTTCCACCGGGTCATCCATTTCACCGGTCGAAATGCGGTCAGCCGCCTTCTCGAGCTGGTCCATGGCTTGAATAACGGGGCGGTTGACGAAGATGTATTGGAAGAACAAGGCCACCACCGTCACGAGCAGAATCGAGCCCAACGAGATGATGATCAGGGTGAACGTATTCGACCGCACGGCGGCGAACTCGGTCGCGAGCGGAATCGAAATCACCAAGCCACCCATCGTGTCGCCAATGCTGAAGTCTTTCTTGGGGCTGTTCGGGTGAGCGTTGTGGCAAGAAACGCAGCCTTCGACCGCGGCCACGTCGGCTTGCACCTGCACGTAACGGGCAGCGTCGCCCTCGCCGACGACGGCGTCTTTGAACTCATTCTGGTTGCCCACCAGGAACTGCAGCGCCTCTTGCTCGAACTGGTTACGAGGGCCCTTGTTGGGGTTGATGTTCCAGATTGAGAGCAAGTCCACCGTGTGCAGACCCTTCGAGTTCACGAGCTCAGACGTCGCGTGAACGAACGAGGCCGGCAGGGGAATGGCTCCTGCGGTCGAGCCGTAGGTCTTCAAGTCCATGAAGGACGCGGGCAAGCCGTCCTTACGGAGCTTGGCGACGACGGTGTCTGTGTACACCTTTCTTTCAGCTTGAACCTGCTTCGAGATCGCCTGTGCTGTGCGGCGGGCGTTCGCGATAGCGAGGTTCTTCTGTTGCAAGTTCACCATGAACGCCAAACCAGCCGTCACGATGAGCACCACGATAATGGTGGGAACAATTGCGCGTACACCAAGTGTCCAGTTCTTAAACATTTAATCCTCCAGCTACGATCGGATCGACTTCAGTAAGTCCAACGTTTGTGCATCTGGCCAGGCTTCAGGTTGACGACGTTCGCTCGGCAACTCTCTCAAGTCTTTGATGGGAGTCCGCCGAGCGCGTACTTCCATCACACACCAAGTGGTTACGACTGCCATCTCAGCTCGTATGGCTACCCCCACGCTGTTCAGCACAACGGTATCGATGAAAAGACCATTGCCAGCGAAGTACTTCGCCAGTCGAATGGCATCAGGAGACCAGTGCACCTGATTCTTTGTCACCGGCGCGGTCCACGCGGCGGGGAAGCGCTGGGCCTCTTCTTCGGTGAGGCCCGACACTTCGACATTCTGAAAATAAGGCAAGGCCGCGCTCGACGAGTCGAGTACCAAGAACGCCACCCGCCCGCGCGAAGCTTTTTCGAGCTGAGCCACGTCTTCGCTGTCAGCCAAGCTCCACGGCCGGTTCAAATCGATTTCCACCATGGGTCGGCCGGCGGTCTCGTGGTGGCGTAAAATACCGTCTACCAAGCGATCAGCCGACTGGCCCGCGTCTTCGTGACGCAGCGATTCGGCCATCGCCGTGAGCAGCCGCGGCGACGATGAATTCAGCTCGACTGACCCGGCATAAACGACGCGGCGGTCGCTCTTGCTCACCGCCTCCTTCGCCACCGCTTGCAGCGAGAGCGAATAGGGCCCCGACAGTCGGGTAAAGTTCACTCCCGACATCAACACTTTCGACAACCGGTCGGCAGCATTTGACAACGTCGGCAGGCTCATCACCGCTTCTTCGCCCGCACGCCACTGCATGGCAGCCACCAACTTCGACGACGTCGAGCGCTGCTTGCGCTGGCGCGTGGCCGCTGACGAAGAGCGAGAACGGCGGCGCTCTCCACCGACCGCGTGCAGAATGCGCTGCACTTCGTCGAGCACTTCATACGCGTTGGCCGGCCGCTGTTCAGGCCGTTTCGCCAAACACGCGCGCAACAACCCCGCCACCGCCGGAGGCACTTGCTTCACCACAGGCGGGGTTTTCTGCAAATGCTGCTTCTTCAACGCTTCGATGGTCGACCCCTGAAATGGGGCCCGGCCGGTGAGCATGAAATGCAGACAACCGCCCAAGCTGTAAATGTCGCTCGAGATGGTGTGGGGCGCGCCGTCCCACACTTCGGGAGCCAGATATTGCGGGGTACCCACCACCCCCACCCGCGTCACCAAGCTAATCGTGGTGCGCGGCTTGGCGAGACCAAAGTCAGCGAGTTTGATCCACCCGCCTTCTTTCGAGACGAGCAGGTTCTTTGGCTTCACGTCACGGTGAATGATGCCGATTTCATGCGCGTGCGAAAGCGCATCGGCGATTTGCGCCGTGTACGAAAGCGCGTCTTGCGCACCAAACGGCCCCGTGCGGGTGACCACCGAATCGAGGCTGCCGCCATCGAGCATTTCCATGATCACGAACCACGTGTCGTCAGCCAATTCGACATGCATCACCCGCACGATGTTCGGGTGATCAAGCAGGGCAATGAGCCGCGCCTCCTCGAGCACCTGAACATCGGGCCCCCCTCCGGGAACTTCACCCAAGCTGCGCAGTACTTTGACCGCCACGCTGCGGCGCAACACCAGGTCGCGAGCGAGAAACACACTTCCCTCGCCGCCTGACCCAAGCGCCGTTTCCAACAGGTAGTTGCCAACGCGCCTACCGTTGTATTGAGCAGTCTGGACCACGCTTTGGCTCAACGGGTGCCTCTAACCTCATTAATGAACTCGCGGCGCTTGCCCGGGTCAGCAACGCGCTTGGCGCAAATGTTGATCAAGTCTTCGAACTGAGCCCGGCCAATGGTGTGCGCGGTGGCACCCAGCTTGGTGAGCTCTTCTTTGACGATGATTTTCGCGAAGGGCCCAAGCTGCTTGGCGAGCGACTTCACCATCGTGTTCACCGTCGACAAACCCACCGCGTCAGCGGGAATCGGTTGGTTGGTGGGGTGCGGGCTGACCGACAACGACAAGCTGCGGCCGTGCGAGCTGTCGCCCACCGGCGTGCCAGTAACGACAGGGCCCGAGCCCGTGGCCATGCCTCCGCCACCGCCTGGTTCAGCCAGCGATTTCGACAACTTCAGCGCCGCCACGTTCATACCGACCGTGACCATTGCCGGGTTGGCGGTGTTCGAGCCCATCACCAAAATCGAATGCTTGTCGACCCAACGCACGTCGACGAAACCTTCGTCGAAGCGGGCAAAGAGCGATTGCACGGTAGCGCCCGGGTCAATAGAGCGGAAGAAGTTGAGCGCCTCTTGGAACTCGCTCATCACCTTGCCGAACAGAATCGGTTCGAAAGCGCTCGGGCCGTGGCATGCCACGCAAGCGTCCGAGGTGTCGAATACGGCGCACGCCGTCACGCCTTCGACAGCCAACAGTTTATCGAGAATGTCTTTCATGAATTACCGACCTCCCAGCGTCGCCAAACGGCGCAGCACGTTGTCAGGAGCCACCTTGGCATCGGCCATGGCAACCATGACCCCCGCCTTGGTGCGCATCAGCACCATCGATGACTTTTCCGAAATGATGGCGAAGCCCTGCACTGACCCCAGCTGCAGCAACCCACCGCCGCCTTCCAGTTGCGGAATGCACATTACCGCCACTGCGCAGGTGGTCTCACCATCGACCTGTCCTGCGACCTCTTGAACATTACCTGCAGGGTCCGCGCGGGCGACTCCCTTGACTCCCTTGAGCTCCGCAAGGACGGCATTCAGTTGCATACCAACTCTCCTTCCAAAGAAAGACCCTTTGCCTACAAAAGACCGCTCACAGCTCTAGGTGCAGCCGTAGACAAACGGCGCACTATGACTCGTTCATATGTGGACGCCAAAAATTATTGCCCGAGACAGCACTGCGCGTCTCGGATCATGCCCCTTTGTTGTGGCCCCTTCTTTGGCAAAGGGGCGTTCATCTTCGTTCGGCGCTACGGAGGTGACATTGTCGTCGTCACATCAGGCACGACGCTGAACTCGAAAGACTTGTCGGCGACGCCTTTTTTGGCGGTATTCACCAACTCGAAGAGGTGAGGCCCTTCGAACATCTCAGTCACGGCAAGTGGGGTTTTGCCCAGCGTCTTGCCACTGACAATCACCGTGGTGCCCTCGGGAATTTTCGAGAAATCGACTTTGCCCGTCTTGATGGTCAACTTCAGGGTGCCGTTCTCACCCGCCTTCAGCGTCTGGCTGATAGTTTTGCTGAACGACGGAATTTCACCAAACTTAATGTTTTCGTTGAAGACTTCGATGCGTGACGCTTTGGGGTCAAGGTCACTGGCGCGCACGCTCTGCATCGGTTCTTTGCTGTCGCCCACTTGCTTCTGGTTGATGCGCACCTTGCACGGCAGGTTGCATTCAATGTTCAGCGCTGCTTTGGCGGTGCCTTTTTCGATTTTACCGCTGCCTGTCGAGGGGTCAGACGACATGGTGACCATCAACACAATGCCGCCGACCACCAAGCCCATCGCCACCACCACTAAAATGGCGATGCGCGCGGCACCACCACCGCTTTGGGGAGCCTTGCCTTTTTTCTGCGGCACTTCGTCGAGACCGTCGTCGAGACCGTCGTCGAGCCCGTCATCGAGTGGGTCAACCGCACTCGCCATGACCGTGCGAGGCTCGGCGATCGGCTGCGGCGTGGCCTTGGGAGGCATCGCGCTGCTGCCTTGCGCCATTGGCGTGGTCAAGGCGCCTGAGCGAAATTGCGGCGGCGGCCGCATTTGATCACTCGACACTTCGACTTCGGCCACCGCCTCAGCCCGCGGCGGCGGCGACATCATCGCGCCGGCGGGAGGCGCCGGAGTGAGCGACGCATTGGCCGCCATGACCCGGTTGGCAATTTCAGAAAGCTCGGGCGTACCCACCTGTGTCGAAAGACGGGCCAAGAAACGATCGAGATCGCTCTGCAGCTCGCGGCAGCTCGAATAACGCTCTTCACGTTTCTTCGAGAGCGCTTTGTCGATGATCTTCTGCAAACCGTCGGGCACGTCTTGCCGGTAAATCGACAGCCGCGCAGGAGGCTCAGTGAGAATCGCGTGCATCATTGCGATCTCGTTTTGCAGCTCGTGCGGGCGGTGGCCGGTGAGCAACTCGAAGCACGACACGCCGAGCGCGTAAATGTCAGTGCGGCGGTCGAGCACTTCGCCACGAATCTGCTCGGGCGCCATGTACGCGACTTTGCCCTTGACCGTGCCGACGCGCGTCTTGTTCATCTCGCTCGCGGCCTTGACAATGCCGAAGTCGACGAGCTTCAGCGCTCCCTGGCGGGTGAGCATGATGTTTTCAGGGCTGACGTCACGGTGAATCAGCCCGAGCGAGCGACCGTTGATGGGGTCGACGAAATCGTGGGCGTACGCCAAACCTTCACACGCCAATGAAATCAACTTCGCTACCACGCCGGGCGACAGACCCTTCGCCCGCCGCACGACGGCGCGCAAATTCGGCCCGTCGATATATTCCATCGCGATGAAGTACGCGCCGTTCGCCTCACCGAAATCGAAAATTTGAACGATGTTCGGGTGGCTCAACTTCGCCGACACGCGCGCTTCGGAAAGAAACATTTCCACGCAGCCTGGATCACTCGCGAGATCAGGCAGCATGCGCTTGACGACCACGGCTTTTTCGAAACCGTGTGGTCCCGTCACTCGTCCCAGAAAAACTTCCGCCATACCGCCTTGCGCGATTTTTCTGACGAGCTGGTATTTGTTGATTTGGTCCATTCCAGCCGGCCCATCATAACGGCGCCCGAAGCGGGCGAATCACTTTTGTTTAACTATTTTGAGCAGCGACAACCGCGTACTTTGTAGCACCCCACCGATCATCTCCACTGCGATCGTCACGCGGCTTCATAGGGGCAGACGAGACTAACACCAAAATTTTGGATCTCACCAAACATAAAGGTACGTGCGTGCACCGACCCGCATTCTCTCGAAGGGAAAACTTGACGAAACATCGCAGCGCTTGCGCGCGTACACGGCGATGCCTACATCGGCAGCTAGACACCATGGCGCGTGCGCCGAAATACTACATCTCTTGACCACCAAGCCTTCCATCGGCGGTGTTGCCGTCGGCCGATACACCTTGCACTCCCGCCTCGCGGTGGGAGGCATGGCTGAAGTGTGGCTCGCACGACAGACGGGGCCCGCGGGTTTTCAAAAAGACTTGGTGGTAAAAAAAATTCTGCCGCACCTCGCCACCGACCCCGCTTTCGTCGAGATGTTCTTGAACGAAGCACGCTACGCGGCGCTGCTCAATCACCCGAACCTGGTGCAAATCTTCGAGCTGGGCGAAGACACCGGAAATTATTTTCTGGTGATGGAGCACGTGCATGGCCACTCGCTGCGCGCCTTGCTCCGCCGTGCGCAAGAAGACAAAACCCAAATTCCCCTCGGCATCGTGGCCCGCATTCTCGCCGACGCCTGCGAAGGCCTGCATCACGCACACGAAGCCAAAGACCCGCGCGGCCAACCCATGGGGCTGATTCACCGCGACGTCTCGCCCGACAACTTGCTCGTTTCGTATTCGGGCATGACCAAAGTGGTCGACTTCGGCATCGCCCGCGCCGCCAATGCCATTTCGAGCACGCGACCCGGCACCTTCAAAGGCAAGCTCTCATACATGTCGCCCGAGCAATTCATGAGCAAGCCGATTGACCGGCGGGCCGACATTTACGCACTGGGCATCGTGCTCTATGAATTGGTGACCGGCAGCGTGCCGTTTCGCCACCAGAACGACGCCGAGCTGATTCACAGCGTGCTCTATGACCCCAAGAGCCTCATGGGCAGCTTGCGCGCCGACGTGCCGGCAAAGCTCGAGCAAATCGTCGCCCGGGCCATGGCCCGCGAGCTTTCACAGCGCTACCCCGACGCCCGCGCGCTGGGGCATGACTTGGCGGCGTTTGCCCAACACGAAAAAATCACCAACAGCAACGTGGCGGTCTACCTCGAAGCCCTGTTGCCCGCGGCCGAGAACAAACCACCCAAAGCGCTGGTCGCTCCTACCGTCGACTTGGTCGACCCGCACGCCACCCGCGCCCTGGGTGACGATAACCCTGAACCCACCAAGCCCCTGCGGCCGCCGCGCGCCGACACCTCAGAACCAGCGCTGAGCGTTTCGCAACAGACGCTGCTGCGCCCTTCGTTTTTTCGCAGGCCGTTGACCTACGTCTTGGCACTCGCGCTCGCCGCGGGAGCGGCCGTGTTGTGGTGGGCTTTGCCCTCTTCATCGACCGGCGCACGCCCCCAAACCGGCGACGCCGCGACCGTTAGCCCCCCACGCCCCGACAGCGGGTTGGGCAAATTGCCCACGGTGTTTCTGGGCCCGCCCGACGCCGGTACCCCGCCGCTCGAAGAGCCCGACGCGGGCATTGAGCCGCCGGTGGCCCCCCGCGACGCAGGCAACCCAACCGTCAAACCCAAACCCGTGTTGCCCAAGACAGGCACCCTGGTCATTCGGGTGCACCCATGGGCTGAAGTGCTGATCGACAAGCGCCCCGTGGGCCTGACCCCCATCAGCCCGCGCACGCTGAGCACTGGGCGCCACAGCGTGACGCTGGTGAACGCGCAGCTCAAAGTGTCGCGCCAGTTCCCCGTCGAGATTCGCGGCGGCAAAACCTTTGTGCTCGAAGTCGACCTGACCCGGTAGCTAAAACGCGAACGTCACCACCACGCCGGCGGCCAGGCTGCCCGCGGCCACGCCAATCAACGCATAGGCCGCGGTGGCGTTGTCTTGGGCCTGGCGGTAAACGGCTTGCGAGTCGTCAACCCACTCTTGCCGGCGGCTCTCTTCTTCTTTGCTGCGCGCAGTCATGCCGAAATACACCGCCGTGCCTGCAGCGGCCGCGGCCACCGCCGACCCCACCACCAAAGGTATGTACGAATGCTCGGCTTGCGGCAACGGCCCGGGTATGCCCGCGTCAGTCGAGAACACCGCCACCTGCGTGCCCGCGTCGGCATTGCCCACCTGAGGGCGGGGCTCAACCAACCGAGGCTTGGGCAACGTCTCAGACTTGATGCGCTCAAAGACCCGGGTGATTTTGGGGCTGGTCAACGGAGGCAAGGTGACGTCTTTGTTCAGCACGACTGCCTCTTTGAATGCGGCACGCGCCTGCCGCTCGTCGTCCATCTGAAAATAGCCGACCCCAATCAGCGCATAAGCCTTGGCGCGTTCAGCACCCGTTGAATCAGAGCGTGACAGGGCCTGCGAAAGCACCACCACGGCCTTCTCGTACTTGAAGGCCTGCAGCAGATTCTCGGCTTCAGCCAAGTCGTCTTGCATTTGCCCCGCGGCGAGCAACAGGCACAACGCGCTCGCCATGGGCAGGGTGGTCATCAATTCGAAATTCCGTGTTTTTTAATCAACCGGTGCAAATGCACGCGGTCCAAACCGGCTTCGCGGGCGGCGGCGGTGACGTTGCCTCCACAGCGGGCCAACAGGGCCTTCAAATAGTCGTGCTCGAAGGCGTTTACCAAACGCTCCTTGGCGTCTTTGAACGAAATATTCGTACCGCCACCCGGCGCTTGGCTTTTTTCAGCGGCCAAGTCGGCGGTGCCGACATAGAGCGCGCGCTCGACCACGTTGCGCAATTCGCGCACATTGCCCGGCCAGCGGTGCGCGGTGAGCAACGCCCGCGTTTCAGCCGAGAGCTCGCTCGGAGGTTTACCCATTTTCAACAACATCTCGTCGACCAGCGGCAAAATGTCTTCAGACCGGTCGCGCAGCGGAGGCAATTCGAGCGTAATGACCGAGAGCCGGTGGTACAAGTCTTCGCGAAAACGGCCAGCCTTCACTTCGGCCTCTAAGTCTCGATGGGTCGCGGCGATGACCCGCACGTCGACTTCTTTCCACTCGTTGCTGCCCACCCGCTTCACCTGACGGCGCTCCAAAAAACGCAGCAAGCGCGGCTGAATGTCGGCCGCCAGCTCGCCCACTTCGTCGAGAAACAACGTGCCCCGGTGCGCGCGTTCGAAGGCACCCGCGCGGTCACTCTGCGCGCCCGTGTACGAGCCCTTCACGTGGCCGAACAATTCAGACTCGAAAAGGTTCGGCGCCACCGACGCCAAGTCGCACACCACAAAGGGGCCCGATGCACGGGGGCTGTTTTTGTGCACGGCTTCAGCGCACACTTCTTTACCCGTGCCGGTTTCGCCCCGAATGTAAATGTCGGCTTCAGTGGGAGCGACGCGCTCGAGCAAGGCGAACATCTCGCGCATCTTCAAGCTCTTGCCCACCAAACCGCCGAAACGTTCTTTGGTCGAGGGCGGCAAGCGCGGCGCGGCCTGGTTGGCTGGCAAAAATTTCAACTCGGTGCGGCCAATGCGAATGACCGCCAGCGGCTGCGCTTCAATCTGTGAAAATTTGGTCTCGCCGTAGAATGAGCCATTGCGTGAGCCGGCGTCTTTCACCCGCACCGTTTTCTCGAGCACCTCCAACACCAGGTGCAGCCGCGACACGGTGCTGTCTTGCAACGTCAGCTCGAGGCCTTCGTCTTTGCCGACGCGGTAGGTTCCCGGTTCGAGAACAATTTCACGCCCAAAATCAGGGCCCGACACCACCACCAGCTTGAGCTTCATTGCCAAGCCCTGACCGCCGGTTACGGCGTCAGTCATCGGGCCAGGAGGCACTTGTTCCGTCATTTTTTCACACCCTAACACGTTAGACATTGCACCCTTTACTTCAGCCCCCCACGGCGCTGAGTCCAATGCCGGGAACCTTAAGCCAGCTCGGCGACATCTCGAAGTCGAGCAGCTTACGGCCCATTTCTTTTAAACTGCGATGCCCAGGCAACCACAGGGCAATGGGGTACGTCTTCAGAGGCGCGCGTAAAACGAATTTCTCTGATTTCTCGAGCATAAAGGTGTTGTGCACCACTCCCGACCCCGACTGAATGTTTTGCGGCGTGCTTGACGGGTGGCCGCCCCACGGCGCGCTGCCAATGGCGAACACGGCTCCCGAAAATGAATTGAGCGACACTGACCCATAGCGCAACGCGTCGATGGCTTGGTCGACCGCGGCCCCCGTGAGTGGATCAGCCAAAGTCTTGGGGTGCACAATCAACGTCGCACACAACGTGCCCCACACCCTGTCGTTCACGAAGCGCACCGCGTCACGCAAAAAACCCACCGTGTCGGGCGCGGGCAACGACGTTTCTGAAAGCACCGTGCACCAGGGCTCTTCGCTGAACACCTTTTCGTTCGGGTTCGACGCGTCGACGTCGGTCAAAAGGGCAAATGGCAACCGGCCTTCGCTGGCTTCGCCAATCACCCGCACGTGCGGCCGCCCGTCGATGAAGCGCTGCCATCGTTCAACCGCACCGGGGTAATAAGCCAGCCGTGTCGGCGCGCGCTTCAAGTGTGTCTCGATGCCGTCGAGCAGCTTGCGCCGGCCTTCCCACGCTTGGCAGGTCACCAACAATTTGGCGGCCACGCAGTTGAACGAGGCATTGTTGAACACCATGCCCGCGATGCTGCGGGCTTGGTACGACAGCTCGCTCTCGGTGTACGGCCCCGGCACCACGATGACGGGCGAGATATTGCCCAACTCGCTGCTCACCGTTTTGGTGAGCACGGGCGCGTGGCGGGCTTTGCGGTCAGCCACTTCTTGCGGTTGTGTGCCCCACACCAGCGCGTCATACGTTTTGTCAGAGCCCGTCATGTGCAGCTCATCGACGAGCCCATGGTTCGCCAGTTGCGCACCTTGTTCACTGCCACCGTAAACAATGGCCAAAAAACCTCTCGCGATGGCCGGCGCGAAGGCACGTTCAAACAGCGGCCCCAAATAGGCGTTAATGGGGTTCATCTTCAACACGCACACGCAACCTTCGACGAACATTTTGTAGACACAGTCGGTCGAAGAAATCGACGCGACGTTGCCCGCGCCGAGCACCACGCACAGACGGCCGTCATGCGGCTTTTTGTAAAACACGGCCCGGTGTTCATCGAGATTGGCGCGCGTCACGCCTTTCTGCATGAACACTTCGCCGTCATGGTGGGGCAACAAAACCGAGTCGAATGTATTGGCGGGAAAAACCTTAATCGCCACCCGCCCATCGGGCAGCTCGCGAATGTGGGCATCGGGAATGCGCGGTGCTCCATAGCGCTCGACGTCGCGCAAGGCTTCTTCGGTGAGCCGCATGATGCGCGCGGTAATCATCGCGTTGGCAAGCCACTCTTCACCCGAGTCTTCGCTCTCGAAGTCGATGCCCTTCGCCTGACACCCCAGCCGCACCGCCTCTTCGGCCACTTCGCCGTAGCCAAGCCGCATGCGTTGCAGCAACGCCACTTTGTCACCCACCGGCAACGCGGCGAATTCTTTCGCTGCCGCCTTCACGCGCTTCACCGCGGCATCAATTTCTGAGGCCGATGTCGGCGGCGGGGACCGAGGAGCGGTAACCATCGAGGGTTTAGTCATAACCGCAATGCACGCTTTCGGGGGCGTCACACCCACCCCCATCAATTGATGAGAGAATGTAGCAACATTGTTGCGCTCTTCGCGACGTGGGCTGCTCGTCACGGCAACTGCTTTTCGACGTCGAACCCCACGCCGACTCCGCCATAACCGCCGCGTGTGAGCGAACCATCTTGCTGCGGAGTGAAAACGGTGCCCGCATAACCGAGCACATAAAACGAGCTGAACAAACGCACCCGCGCTTCGACTTGCGCTGAGTACCGCGGCGTCACGCCCATGCCCACGGCGCTCGCACGCAGCACCCACGTGAAGCGGGGACCAAACGTTTCAAGCGCCAAAGAGGCATCGGCGTCGGCGCGGCCAAAAGCAAAATACTCAAACCCCATGTCCAAGCTGAACGCGGCTTGCGCCCCCATGCGCACTTCGGCGTAGCCCGAGAACGTGTCGGGCAGCCGCTCGTCGAGCAGCGAAACACCCGAGAAGCCGGTGCCCGCGTAGCGCGAGAGCTCATAATTGGCGTTGAAGAAGCCCTGCCGAAAACCGCCGTATTGTTTGCGCAGCTCGGCTTTCACCGAGAGCTTTAGCGCGCCCAGCGATGTTTCTACCGCGCCACCGAAGAGCGCCCCCGCGTGCAGAGGGTTGAGTCGCCAGCCCACGCCGGTCAGCAGCATGGCGCGCGTCGACGCTGAACGCGCAAATACGGCCGACACGTCGATATGCATCAACGTCAAAGGAGGCGTGCGGCCGGCGGCAAGGCCGAAGTCGTGCGCGAACGAAAGGGCCACTTGGTAGCGGCCAGCCACTTCAGGCGCGTTGCTCAAAAGCCGCCCAAAGTCGAGCGCGGCCTCGGCGGCGATGAGCCGAGCGCCAAAAATGTCGCTCGCAAACGCTTCTAGGCGCAAGGGCCCCATGCCCGCCCGGCCCCATGCGCCCGCGGGGTGGTAGTCGGGGTTCTCTTGGTTCGAATAGCGAGAGAGCAGGTGGCCTAAGCCCAGCGAATATTTTCGAAAGCGGCCGACGCGCAGGCCAAGCGCGCTGTCGTCACCGGCGATGCGCAGGTAGCGAATGATTTGCCCAAAGTCGCTCGGCTCGTCCCAGTCGGCTTTGCGCAGCACGCCGCCAATGTCTTGGTCGCGTTGCGCCGGAGGGTCGTCAAACAGCCGTAAGCGAAAAGCAGCTCCCAGCTCGAGCGAGAAGTCTTCAGCCGCGTCAATGCTTAACAGCAAAGTGACGTCTCCCAGCAAGTCTTGCTGGCCTCCCAACGGGCCTGAAGGGTACGACGTAAAACCGAGCTCGATACCCGCGCGAAAAATGGGGCCGGTCGACGCTCCTGGGTCGGCGCCGCTAGCGAGCGAAGAAAGGGGGGCCAGGCCTGCATCAGTCGCAGCCACGCCACCGTCGGCCTGCGCCAGGCTGATGCCGCACACGAAAAGGGCAAGGGCAGCACTCACGGTGAGCCGAAGATGAACGTCAACGCGCGGCTACTGTGCTGGCGAAAGCACCAACCACAAGTCGCCACCCGCGTGCGCACCGGCCTGCAAATAAACGTTTCGTTCACGGCCCAGCGTATACGTGGTGTCGACGGGGGGCAGCTTTACCCGCACGGTGGCCACGTCGTCTTTGAGCGACTCCAAGGTCAACGTGGCCTGCTTTTGATTGGGCAGTGAGACCGTCACCGACGCCTTAGAAAGCTGCAGCTTCGACACCGACAGCTGTTTCAGCGTGCCGTACTTTTTCTTCGCGCCCAACGCCGTCTGCATGGCCTTCAAACTGGCGGGCTCAACCTGGTTGCCGCTCTCGAGCGCGTGCACCACCTGTGCTCGCACGTCGACTTTGGGGCCTTCTTGCGCAAAGGCCAACGGGCTTACGAAGAGAACACCAGCCAAAAGGGTGAGGCGCGCGTTCAAAGGGGGCCTTTCTTGGGGTTACCCGCGTTTTCACGCTGCTGTAAGTCAATGTCCAATTCTTCGTGGCTCTCGCCTTCGCCCTTTTTGTCTTTCGCTGCATCGACACCCGGTGCCGTTTCGGGGGTCTCTACCATCCAAATAATGGCGTCGCCTTCAGCGGTCTCCATCACCACTGGCTTCACGGTGGCGTTCTTCTCGACACTGACGCTCTGAATTTGCGGCTTCAAGTTGCCATAGCCGGGGCCTGCGCCATTGCGCAGCGCGAGCGGCACCGCCACCAACGCCACCACCATCGCCGTGGCGAGCGACGTCACCATCACCGGGCGCTGATACGTAAAGGTCTCTGAGAAGAAAAGCTTCAGCCGTTCAAAGAGCGGCAATTTCTCAGGACCGACCTTGGCCATCACGTTCTGGGTAAAGTCTTTCCAGTCGATGTCGTCGGCCTGCATGTCCATCGCGACGCGAAGCAACCCACCGGTCGCACGCAAGTCAGCCACTTGCATTGCGCTCTCTTTGCACGCAGCCAAGTGCTGCTCGACGGCTTGACGGTCAGCCGGGCTCAACTCTCCGTCGACATAGGGAGAGAGCATGGGTTCAAAGGTTTTTCGCGCGGGGTTGTCTTTGCTCATGGCTTAACTTTTCTTTTCACCGGGTGTTCTGTTCTGCCCGACGCGAATGCAACAAAGATATTCGCGCACCGTATTCACTCGGTACCGACCCCACGCTTTGATTCTTCTAAGTCTAGATATTCACTGAGTATTTTTTGCACCTTCATGCGTGCATGAAAGAGCCGCGACATCACCGTGCCTTTGGGCACATCTAAGGTGCGGGCCAAATCTTCGTAACTCATGCCTTCAATTTCGCGGAGCAGCAAAATCGCCCGGTGTTTTTCAGGCACCTGGGCAAGCGCTTCGTCAATTTTTTCAGCCAATTCGCGGCGCAGGGCTGACTTTTGAGGGTTGGTGCCAAGCCGTGAACCGAGCGCTCCCAAGTTGGCTTCTGACGTGTCCATATCGATGGACTCGTCGAATTCAACGTGCTCGTTCTTTTTGCCGCCCTTCTTGCGCATCACGTCGATGCAGATGTTGACGGTGATGCGGTAGAGCCACGTGTAGAAGCTGGCGTCGCCTTTGAAATGGTCGAGGTACTTGTAGACCTTGATGAAAGCGTCTTGGGCGACGTCGCGCGCTTCTTCTTTGTCTTTGAGCATGCCCAACGCCACGCCGTACACCTTGCGTTGGTAGCGTTCGACGAGCAGCTTGAAGGCTCGTTGGTCGCCCGTTCTGACCCGGTTTACGAGGGTGAGATCATCTGTAGCCAAGTTGGGGTCGCACCTTAACCTCCCTAGAAGGTTGCTCCTAGAGCGAAAGGGGGTCACACTTCACACCTTCTCATGCGTCGAGCGGCGGGTACGAAATGGAGCCTCATCGCGCCGTTGGCGGTGTGCCTTGCAGCGTGCGCGGCTCCGTCGGGCAAAGGCAACGCCCCGGTCATTGTCGCCGAGCTCGACTTCAGCCAGAGCACCGCGCAGTGCGCCAACGTGCACACCAACCTCGACGGGCGCGCCGGGCCTTCGACCCCGGCGATTGCCCGCACCGCTGACAGGGTGGCCGTCGCCATCACCCACGCGGTGGGCATGACCGAGCGCATCGAGTTGGTTTCTACCGGGTACCGCTCGAGCGACTGCACCGGCCTTGTCACGGCCACTTCTTCGAGCGTGGCGGCGTCGCTGGTGCCCAACGCCACCACCGTGCCCACGGTACGCTTGCTATTGAAAGACCATGTCATGCCCGACGCTGGCCAGCCTGACGCGGGCCTGTGCGTGCCCAGCGGCGCAGAAGTGTGCGGCAATGGCAAAGACGACGACTGCGATGGCCGCGCCGATTGCGCCGACAGCGATTGCCTGGGCCAAAGCTGCACCGACCAGAGCGCTTGCACCCAGAACGAGCGCTGCCTCGAAGGTAACGACGGAGGCCTTTGCGGCGGCGACCCCGTCACCTGCAATTCAAACGAGTGCTTGGTGGCGACCGGCGCGTGCATGCCGCAAACCGGTTGCATGGGCACACCGCGCAGTGGCCGCTGCGCTGCTGACGCGGGCGTGTGCGACCAAGGCGAATGTGAGTACGACTTTCCCTTCGTGCCGAGCAACGGTTTGGGCAACTTGCGCTTTAAGACCACCCCCTCGCTCAACGTGGCGCAGTTCAACTGCGGCGTCACCATTTACGATTCGACCTTCGACACGTTCACCAACTGGTGCGGTGCCCCTGACACCAAGCCCAAGGCAATGACGCTGGCCCAAGCAGGTGCGACGAACTTGCGCGTGTTGCCCGTACGGGGCTTAAGCGTGGCGGCCGCGTCGACGCTGCGCATCGTGGGCGAACAACCGGTGGCGTTCGCCGTCTTCGGTGACGCCGATATTCAAGGCCACATTTCTGTCGACGCTGACGGCAGTACCGCGGGCGCGGGCTATTTGGCGGGCGTTTGCGACACCAACATGGGCACCGGCACGCCGGGCCCGGGCAGCTCGAGCACCGGCGGCGGTGGCGGTGCTTATGGCCGCGCCGGAGGCCAAGGGGGCGACAACGCTGACCACAACGAAGCGGGTGGGCCCTTTGGCAAGGCGTTTGGCGCGTCGATACCCAGCCCTTTGCACGGCGGTTGCGCAGGCGGAGCCGGCCACGGCGTCATGGTGGCAGGCTCGGGCGGAGCTGAAGGAGCAGGCGGCGGCGCCTTACAGCTCACCGTGACGGGCTTTTTGAAAGTGGGCGGCTCAATTTCAGCCAACGGCGCGGGCGGCCAAGGCGGGCGCACCACCGAAGCCGGTGGTGGCGGCGGAGGCAGTGGGGGCGCGCTGCTGCTCGAAGCGTCGCGCATTTCGATTTCTTTTGGAGCGCACGTGGTGGCCCACGGTGGCGCAGGCGGCAGCGGCTCAGAATCGACCGGCACTGGCAACGCCACACCGGGTGAAGCCGGTGAAAATGGCCACGTCACCGACGGTCTACCTGCCCAAGGTGGGGCGTTGTTGAGCACCAACGGGGTGTCGGGCAACGGCGGCAACGGCGATGCGCGAGACAACCCAGCCCAAAACGGCAGCGAAGGCAACAAGAGCAGCGGGTGGCGCGGCGGAGGCGGCGGCGGAGGTGGTGGCGCCGGCCGCATTTATTTGCGTGCCTCGAGCTGCTCGGTGGGTGTGAGCACCGTGTACCCGCCCTCTTCGAATGCCGGTGGTTGCTGAACGTTTTTCGCGCCCCTCGACACCAGGTGTTCAAGTAGAAGGCCTCGTATGTCACGTCTCTTCAGTGGGGTGGTGTTGTTGTCAATGTTGGCGGGCTGTGCACTGCGGCCACGCTTCAACGAAGTGGTGAACGCCAAGACGAGCGGCCCCGAAGTGAAGCTCGCACTGTTAGACGCCACCAGCCTTCAACCGCTGCCCAATGTGAAAGTTGAAGTGGGAGAAGGCCGCGCCCGCTACCAAACGACGACCGACGCCAAGGGCCACTTCACGTTGCCCAACAAGAAAAATTACGCCGACGACAACAGTCTCATCGTGGTGTCATTGCCCACCGGCGTGCGCGGTTATCAACTGACGGTGGTGCCACCTGAGCCCAGTCTGAATGAAAACGCTCCCACTGAGGCACCGGGCCGCTCGTCTTCCGCTGCTGCCGATGGCGGCATGGGCGACGACGTGACGCGGTTGTGAACATTTTTTTCAAAGAGCCCGTCGAGGTGGCCATGGCTTCTTTCTCGTTTCGCCCCAGCAAGGCCATGACGCGAATCGCCATGCTTTGGCTGATGTTGGCCGCGCCCGCGTTCGCCGAGGCCGACACGTTTTATGGCTGGTCGAAAGATGGCAGCTGGTACGCGTACCAAACGGTAAGCGGCCCCAATGATTTGACCGAGCTCTTCTTCTGCGCGAGTGAAGAAGGTTTGAAGCCTTCGTGGCCCGACGATTTGAACAAGTTAGAGCGGGTCGACTCGCCCAAAGAATGCGTGCGCTACACCGACCCCAATCGCGCGCCCTACGGGTGGAAAACGCAGCTCTTCTTGCCCAAGCCTTCGTTGAAGGGGCCAGGACAGCAGGTGTCACCAGAGCTGGTGGTCGACGGTGAATCACCCGGCTTCGTGGTGATTCAAGCGCAGGACAAAAAGCAAACCTGCTACGTGTCGGGGCTTCGCGAGAGTTCGAAGTTGGGCAATGTGTACTGGCACGCCACTGGCCGTTACGTCGGCGCGTTCATCGACAACGGCTTTCACCACTGCGACAAGCCGCTCAAAGCAGGCCCTCCACCGAAGACCGATGCAGGCCCGAAGAAGTCGCCCCCGAAGAGCAAGGGCAAGAAGAAGTAGCCGTTGGTGCTCGCGCTTTCTTCACGTGTTGGGCTCACGGTTCGCCGCTTGAGCGAGGTAGACGCACCGCTGGTACAAGGGCTGCTCGACGTTTCAGTCGACTACTACCAGCTGGTTTACGGAGAGCCGGCGCGACCTGATGAAGGGTTGAACATTCTCACTGAGCTCCCTGTGGGAACAGCACTGTCCGACAAATCGGTCTTCGGTTTTTTTAAAAGCAATCAGCAATGCGTGGGTGTGCTCGACGGCGTGCTGAATTTTCGAACCGAGGGTGAGTGGTACTTGGGGTTTTTGCTCCTGGCTCCCACGGCTCGTGGGCAGCGCCGCGGCAGTCAAATTCTCAATGCCACTTTCGACTGGCTGCGAAGCCTCGGTGTACGTTCGGTGCGGCTTGGCTGCGCGGAGCAAAATGTCGCCGGCCGCCGCTTTTGGGAGCATCACGGTTTTCGTGTAGACAAGGTGTTTCCACCGCGCATGCTGGGCGCGCGACAGACGGTGTTGCTTGAATACGTACGGCTGCTTTGAAGACAAGCTGACGTGCTGCTCCAGTTCAGTTTCACCTGTCGATTTGACGAACTGTGCGCCAAACGGTGAAAAGTTTTGACCGTTTGGCACACACTTTCGGGCTACTGTGCCGCAGAAGGAAGCCCAGGTTCCACAGGCTTCGCCGGTGCCGCGCCGCTGCCCGGTGCGTGCGGCGACTCAGCATTCATGGCCGCTTCGCGCGCGGCTTCGTCGGGGCTGCCGCCCACGGCCTCGACCGAGGTCTTGGCCATTTTCTTCGTCGGCGACACTTGCGCCACTGAAGGCTGCGGCACGTCGCGGTCGAAGGCCTTGGCCGCATTGCCAATTTGGCTTGGCGTGGTGGCGATGAGCTGTTTGCGCACCCGGGCGATGACCGACTGCACCACCGACGGCTGCGGGTGCCGTTTGACGGCCTCGACCCAAATTTCAATCGCCTTCTCTTCGTCACCCGCGTCAGCGCGCAACTTGCCCAACTCGAACATCGCGTGCGGCGTCAGCTCGCTCTCAGGAAAACGCTCGATGAGGTACTGGTACACGCGCTGTGCGTCGGCCTTGCGCTCGTCCATCATCGCCAGGGCCTGCCCGCGTAAGAACAACGCGTCATCGACGTAAGCCGACGTCTCAAACTTGTCGACCATTTTGGCGGCTTCAAGCTCGCACTGCTGGTAATCGGCGAGCTCGAAGTAAAGCTCGGCCACGCGGAAAGAAATTTCAGCGCTCTGGGGAGGGTTGCGTGCCAGCGCGGCCGTCAATTCGGCGATGGCGCCACGCAAGTCACGAAACTCGCGCTCCAACACGTCGGCCAGGTGAATGCGCCCTTCTAACGTTTCGGGTGCTTCGGGGCACTGCTGAATCAGCTCACGGTACACCTGCACCGCGCGACGAAAGTCACGTAATTCTAAATAGTACGTATCGGCCGCGCCTCGCAGCGCTCGGGCCCGGTACACCACCGACTGCGGCGAGGTGTCTTTGTCGAGCACTTCAATGGCCAAGCGGTACTCGCGCAGCGCTTCTTCAGGTTTCTTTTCGAAGAGGGCCATTTTCGCGGCGGCCAGGTGCTGCGAGGCGTCGCTCTTGCGGCAAGAGGCCACCCAGAAAAGAAAGACGCCACACATCAACAACCAGGGTGCACGTCGGGTCACCATCGCGCCCCAACTTATACCGCGATTGCCCGGCGAGCGGCTCACTGCGCGGTGCCTGGAACAGTGACGGCCTTCGCCTTCGACTGCCCGCCGTCGAGCGCCCATTGGGCGCGGGCTGCTTTCACCAGCTGAGCCGCGGCCTTTTCGAGCGCTTTTCGTTCACTTTTGCTGAGCGCACCCCGTTGCGCTTTCACCGGCTCCCATTCGACTTCGGCGTCGTCGGCACCTTCGTCATCGCCTTGCGCCTTGGCCAGCGCCACCGCAAAATAAAATTGTTCATACGCTTCGGCCCATTTCTCTTCTTCGGCCAATGCCACGCCGTACAAAGTTCGAAATTCAGCCACGCTGGGCGCTTGTCGCACCACGTCGCCCTGTATTTGGGTCGCCTCGGCGGCAAAGCCGTTGGCCGCGAGCCAGCGCCCGTAGCCCGCGCGTTTGCCTAAGTCAGGGTCGGCGGCGACATGTTTCGCATAGAGCGCCTTGGCTTCGGTCAGCTTTTCCTGCTCTTCTAAAATGTCGAGCAGCGAGCCCACCGCCACTTCGTCGGCGGGGTTTTCTTGCACCCGTTTTTCGAGCGCCACTTCGCGCTGCTGGTCGCGCGCGGCGACGGCTTGCTCGTGAGTGCCGATGACCCGTTTGACGCCTTCTTCGTCTTTTAACGCGCGCAGCATTTGCACCAAGTCAGCGGCGCGCGAATCGTCAGCGGGGTCTTGGGCAAATTGCTTTTCTGCCGCCGTCTTGCGCAGACGCATGGTGTAGAGCTCTTTCGGCTCAGACGGCTGGGCCAAAAACCACGGCAAACCGAACACCGCCGCGGCGATGAGCCCTTCGAGCACCAGCACGGTGCGCACCTTGGCGCCCAGTGCCGCGCGCGAAACGGCTTTCTCTTCTTCATCGTGCGCAACGGGGGCAGGCACCGCTACCCGCACCACACTGCCCGCGAAGAGGTCAGCCAGGGTGCGGCGGTCATCACGGTTGAGCACCAAGAAATGGCCCAGCACCGCCAGCGCGGCGGCGAAACCGCAAACCACGAAATACAGCCGCAACGCACCTTCAGGGGCGACGAACGCCGTCAGCCCCAGCATCGAAGCGATGAGCCCCGACACCACGGTGAGCAAATAGGCGATGGGCAGAAAGCCGCGGCCAATCAGCTCGCGAAAGAGCAAATTGCCAGCGTCGACGGAGTGGCCACCCTTGCCCACCAATTCCAACTTGAAGAGCGCCAAGCCGATGGTCTTTTTGAAGGCGTACAGCGGCACCACGCTGTAGCCGACCATCACCAAGAGCACGCCCCACATCGGCAGCGCCAAGCCACGGGTGAGGAGCGGAAATAAGAAGGTCACCGCGCAAAGCACCGCAACCAACACAAAGTCAACCAAGCCCGCGAGCACGCGCGGGCCCAGCGGTGCCGCCTGCGGAAGCTTGGCTATATCTTCGCTCCGGGCGTCTTCTGGAAGATGGCGTTGAACTCGGTGAGCGCTTTGTTGAGCTCGGGGTCAGACGGCTGCTTGTTGGCGACGGGTAATTCTTTTTTCTCGTCGATGCGGGTGAGAATCGCCGGGTACTTTGCTTCGCAGAAGGCCATGAATTCTTTCGCCCACCGCACGATGTCAGTGACGGGAATGTCACGCAGCCAGCCGCGCTTGTTCGCGTCGTCGCGGTTGGTGCCTGCGTACAATTGCACCACTTGGCGGCTGACGCTCATTGGCTCGTATTGCCCCTGCTTGAGCAGCTCAGTCAAACGGGCACCACGGGCCAACGTCTCTTGGGTGGCTTTGTCTAAGTCAGAACCAAACTGCGCGAAGGCTTGCAGCTCGCGGTACTGGGCGAGCTCGAGCTTCATCGAGCCGGCGACTTGCTTCATGGCCTTGGTCTGCGCGGCCGAACCGACGCGCGACACCGAGAGACCGACGTTAATGGCCGGGCGAACGCCAGCGAAGAACAAGTCGGTTTCGAGAAAGATTTGCCCGTCAGTAATCGAAATGACGTTGGTGGGAATGTACGCCGACACGTCGCCGGCTTGCGTTTCGATAATGGGCAGCGCAGTCAATGAGCCCGCGCCCTCTTCGTCAGACAACTTCGCGGCGCGCTCGAGCAAGCGGCTGTGAATGAAGAACACGTCGCCCGGGTAAGCCTCGCGGCCCGGAGGACGGCGCAGCAACAACGACAACTGACGGTAGGCGACGGCTTGCTTCGACAAGTCGTCATACACGATGAGGGCGTGCATTTTGTTGTCGCGGAAATACTCGCCGATGGTGACACCGGTGTAGGGCGCGAAAAACTGCATCGGAGCGGGGTCAGACGCGTTGGCCGCGACGACGCAGGTGTATTCCATCGCGCCGTACTTGGTGAGCTTGTCGACCACCTGGGCCACGGTCGACTGCTTCTGGCCAATGGCGACGTAAATACAGAAAACGTTCAACCCCTTCTGGTTGATAATGGCATCGAGCGCGACGGCGGTCTTGCCGGTTTGGCGGTCACCGATGATGAGCTCGCGTTGGCCACGGCCGACAGGCACGAGCGCGTCGAGCGCCTTCACGCCCGTCTGCATCGGCTCGTGCACACTCTTGCGCTGCACGATGCCAGGCGCCTTGATTTCTAACCGGCGCATTTCGTTCGACTGAATCGGGCCTTTGCCGTCGAGCGGCTCACCGAGCGCGTTCACCACCCGGCCGAGCAGACCCTTGCCGACGGGCACCGAGGCAATTTCTTGGGTGCGGCGCACGGTGTCGCCTTCACGAATGGCCTTGAAGTCACCCATGATGGCCACGCCCACGTTGTCTTCTTCGAGGTTGAGCACCAGGCCCTTCACCCCGTTGGAGAACTCGACCAGCTCGCCCGAAAGCGCGGCATCGAGCCCGTAGACACGGGCGATACCGTCACCGACAGAAAGCACGGTGCCTGTTTCGGCAACGGTGACTTTCTTGCCGTAGTCTTGAATTTGCTCACGGATGATGCGGCTTATTTCGTCGGCGCGGATTTGCATTTTGGGGCGTCGCTTAGCGGCGATCGCCCTCGGGCGACAAGCGAAAAATGGCTAACGTAGCCAGCGGTTGAGAGCCTTCAAGAAGGCTTCGATACCGACGACCGTAACCCCCTTATCGCTATAGGTTCGCGACCCTGCGTACAACAGAAACCGGTGTGCCTGCGGGTAGTCTTCACCAAAGGCAAGGAGCCCTTCGAAGCAGGTCAGCGACCGTCATTGGAAACTTCAATCTCACCCTTAACCTGCGCCCGGCAGCCCCGATTCAATCATCGCCAGCGCCAGCGACAGCTCGTCCATCGTCTGCAGACGCCCGTCGGGGTTCTTGTCGAGGCAACGCATCACGATGACCGCGAGCGACTTGGGTATCGCCTCACCCGACGGCGTGTGCTCGGGCAAGGGAGCCGGCGCCTGCGTCAGCAGCTGTGCAATCAACGTATGCAGCTTGGGCGCGCGAAACGGCGAGTCACCCGTCAAAATGCGGTAGAGCACCGTGGCCACCGTGTACACGTCGGTGCGCGCGTCGATGCCTTCGCCCAGCGCCTGTTCAGGGGCCATGTACATCGGCGTGCCCACCATCACCCCGCCCTGCGTCTGCCACATGTTATTCGTCGCGTCGGCCGGCTGCTCGTCAGGCAGCTTCTGCTTCGCCACGCCGAAGTCGAGCAGCTTGATGAAGTCTTCGCCACCCGGCCGTTCACAGAGAAAAATATTGTCTGGTTTGACGTCGCGGTGCACCACACCCACTTGGTGCGCGGCGTCGAGCGCTTCGCACACTTGCCGCATCACCCCCAGCGCGCGCTTGATGGGCAACGGGCGTTCTTGCAAGTACTCGCCCAGGGTGCGGCCGCGCAGGGGCTCCATCACGCAATAGATGCAGTCGGGCTCTTGCACCAAGTCATACACTTCGACGATGTGCGGGTGGTGAATGCGGCTCACCACCGTGGCCTCATGCACGAAGCGGTGCAAGTTCACCGGGTCTTTCGCCATTTCTGCGCGCAACACCTTGAGCGCCACTTCGTTGTTGCTGCTCAGATGCCGCGCCAAAAACACGCGCCCCATGCCCCCTTGGCCCAACAAGTCGACCAGCTCGTAATCGCCGAGCCGCTCTTTCAAATTGGCCGCGCGCTCTGCCGCTGCCGGCTTGTCGCCAACGAAGGTGGCCTGCGCCTTCAATTGGCCCAGCGTCGAGGCGTCCATGGTGATGGTGTCGGTGCCGTCTTTGGTGGGCCCACCCGTGGTGCGCAGCGCCCGTGCCACTGCGCGCGCATCGGGAAAACGGTGCAGCTGCTCCTTCGCCAGGCAACGCATGATGACTGGCGCCAACCCCGCTACCTCGTCAGGCAGCGGCGGCGGCTTCGCTTCTAAATGCAGTCGGCGCGTCTCGAAGCTGGTCTCGCCCAAAAACGGAGGCTTGCCAGTGAGCAGCTCGTACATCAACACGCCCAAGCCATAAATGTCGGAGGCCGAAGTGCCGCGCCGACCTTTGATGCGCTCGGGCGCCAAGTACTGGCTGCGTACCAACTTCGACGCTTCATGCCGAGCAGGCACCGAGCGCGTCAGCGTGAGCAGGGTGTCGAAGAGCCACGGGTGCGCCAAATTGTCGGGCATCACCATGATGTGGTCGGGGCACAAGTTGCCGTGTTTCAAACCCAACGCGTGCAAATAAAACAGCGCGTCACACAGCGGGCTCATTAAGTCGATGACTTCGGGCACGGTCAAAGTGCCACGCTCTTTCAACACCATCGAAAGCGGCACGCCCTTCATCGGCTCGCTCAAAATGTAGATGCGCCCTTGCGCGTTCTGCTGCGCACGCTGGCGGGCAATGAGGTGCGGGTGACTGAGCGTCAAATGCTGGCGCGTCTGCTCCAGCAGCTTGCTGCACAACTCGACGTCGGTGACGACTTCGTTGCGCAACAACTCGAGAATCGCGTTTTTCTGCGAAACACCATCGCGCACGAAAAACGCTTCAACCGCCGAACCCTCGGCGAGTTTCTGCAGGACCTCAAGCCCTTCCACGGCTCCCTCGGCACTTCCCCTTTGCGACGACTCTAAACCGGTCACGAAGTGAGCAGCCTAGTGGCCCTTGTGCGCGAGGCAACTACTTGAACGCGTTCGTTCGCTTAAGGGTGGTGAGGGTGAACTAATTCACTCTCACCGCTGCGGTGCGGTGCGTCAATGGCTGACGCTCAAGGTGAAACCACCGCGTTGCTCAACCGCAAACGCGTCAACCACCACGAAGTACGTCGTCTGCGCCAGGGCGGTAAAGGTCACGGAGTCTTCGAGCCCCACTGAACCGGGGTCTCCAAAAGCCACACATGCATTCGCCGCGCAACTCGACAGCACCGCCACCGACGCGTCGAAGCCCATTTCAGGCACCACGCTCACCCGATAGGTGCCCGCGGTGGTGGTGGTGAATTGGTACACCACATCGCCCGCGTCGTATTCGCTGCCCAACGCGCAACTGCCACCTTTGTACCAGCCGCCCGACAAGCTCATCTCGCTGGTGGCGGCGAGTGTGTCTCCACTGACCGAGGTGTTGAGCGGCAAAATCGCCGGCGCGTTGCAGCTTTCGTTCGACTTAGGCAAGCCCAGCAGCACATCGACCGTGTACGGGCCACTGCGCGCGCTCGCGCTCGCCGCGTCAACCCATACATAGTACGTCGTCGACGGTTGCAGGCCGGTCACCACCGCCCGCGCGCCATAGTTCGAATTCGCGTTGCCGGTGGCACACGCCAATTCACTGCCCATGCCCGACGCACAGGCCGAGCGCACCACCACCGCCGGTTTGAGCTCTACCAAGTTGTGCGACGTCACTTGTACCCGAGCAGTGAACGAGCCCCCTACCGCGCCATTAGCGGGCAGGCTCATCGCATAGACACTGTCGGCACCGGTGCCCGTTTCGTTCACCGCACAATTTTGCGCCGTGAAAGCGCTCGCTCCCGTGCCCGTGTTGCCCGTCGCTTGCGCGTGACCACTATTGAACGTCAAAGTGCCGGGGCTGGCGCAGCTGGCGGGCGTGACAGTCGCGGCCGCGTCGAGCTTCAAGTCGAGACTGAAGTGGCCCGCCAAACCACCGCTGGTGTCAGCGTCGACCACCAACAAGTAGCTGCCCGCGGGCAACGACGAGACGACCAGCTTCGCCGGCTGGTTGAGCGTCACCGGCATGCCGCATGCCTTGAAGTTGGCTCCCAACGGCATGCCCGCGTCAGCTTGGCAGCCCGCCGCTGACCATAAGTGCAAGCTCGCCACGCCCAGCCCGGCGTCGGCCGCAAATGAAAGTTCGGCGGTGAACCTGCGCGTCTGTGCCGTGGTGAATGAATAAACCAAGTCTTTGCCGCTGTTCGGCGAGCACGTGTCGGTACCGTAGTTGTCGTTGGCGCCCAAGGTGTTACCTGACAATGTTTGGTTTGTGCCGTTGGCCAACACTGCCGTGGCCGAGGTGCAAATGTCGTTGCTCGGCGCCTGCGTTGGGTCGCTCACAGTGATGGAAAGCGACAACGGCCCCGGAGTGCTGTTGAGACCGGTGTCGAGCACCACGAAGTAAGTGCCCGCGGGCAGGTTCACCAAGTTAAGCCGCGCCGTCGGGTCGCCCACCGCGCTCGAGCCACAACCGTTCGGCACCTCGGTCAATGAATCGCCGCAATCAAGGCGCACGTAGAGCGTCGGCCGACGGTCGGCAGAGCCGGTTGACACCAGCGACACATCGCGCGGGGCGGTGAGCGTAAATTTGTAGGCCACGTCTTCAGCGTCAGCGCTGCAATTGCTGACATAGTCATTATTGGTATTGATGGTTTGCGCTGTCACCGTGCGCGTGCCCAAGCCACCATTGGGAGTGATATCGACCGCCGTGTCGCATGTGTCGTTGTTGGTTTGGGTGACCGGCGCCGTCAAGCTGACTGACACCGCCTGCGTGCCAGGTTTCGCGCCATCGAAGGTGTCGAGAAACAAATAGTACGTACCCGCCGGGGCGTTCGCGAGCGTCACCGTTTCGGTACCCGTTGTCTCGGCGTCTTGGCAAGCCACTTGGGTGCCCGAAGCGCAGTTGCCGGTGCGTAAAAAAATCAACGCGTCGCTGTCGGCGCTTGGCGTGCTGCGCACCACGATGTCTTGCGCCTGCGTGGTGGTGAAGCTGTAAACCACGTCGTTGCCGGTGCCGGCTGACGCGTCGCAGCTCGCTTTGTAGTCAGCGCCGGTGTTGGCCAAGTCGACCGTGAAGTTGATGCCGGTACCGCCGCCCGACAAGACAGTCATCAACGGCGTGAGGTCGACTGCCTGCGCACACGTGTTGCCACCCGGCAGCAAATTGCTGACGCCGCCTCCCGAGCCACCGCCGCTGCCGCCTCCCATACCCTCACCACCTCCCGTCGCCATGCCTCCACCACTGCCACTGCCGCCTCCACCGCCCCCTCCAACGGGGCCCGCATCGAGAACACCGTCGACCCGGCACACTCCGTCAGCGCTGTCGCAGCTTTGGCCCACCGGGCACTGCTTGCCGGCGCACTTGTCAGCAGGGTTGCCCCCACATGCGAAGAAGAAGAGCGACATCGCCACCGCGCTGGCCATGAGCTTCATCGAAGACATGCACGCACCTTTCGCAAAGCGTCGACAAGACGACGCCGCTTACTCGCTTGGCGCCTTACCAAGCAACACCGCGCAGGCCGCTGCACGGCGACACTTGCCTACATGCGCCAAAGGCACCCACGGTTGATGCAGACGGCCCCGTACGGCTCTGACAAAATGCAGTTGCCGATGCCGCCTGGGAGCGCGACTTCGATGTCGACACAAGAATCTATTTCTATTCGCGAGGGCATGCTGCGGGCGCTGGCCGGCAGGGTGTCTCCGTCGCTGCTCGAGCGCGCCGTGGCTCAACAAAAGAACCATGGCGGGCTGCTTTCTACCGCGCTGACGCAAGTGGGCGTGTTGCCCGACGAAGTGCGCGCGGCGTTGGCGGCTGCGTCGGGCTTGAAGGCGGCGCCGCTCGAGGCCCTGCAGACCCCCGAAGCCAGTCTGGCGGCGATGTCGAAGAGCAACGGTTGGCGGCTGATTGGCGCGGCGCCTTTCGCCCGTGACGGCGCGAAAATATTAATCGCCTTCGCCAACCCGTCGGTACTCTCGACTCCTCACGCCGCCAGCCTGCCGGCGCACCAGCCCTTCATCGCGCTCGAGAGTGACGTGGCGCGCGTGCTGGCCACGCTGGGGCAAGCAGAAAACGGAGCAACGCTGACGGGTAGCGGCACGGTGTCTTCTCTTGAACCGGCTGGCGAGCGTATCGGCGATTACGTTTTAGAACGCGAGTTGGGCGCGGGCGGCATGGCGGTGGTGCACCTGGCGAAAGAAGTGAGCACCGAGCGCCGGGTGGCGTTGAAGTTGATGAACACCGCGCTGGCCAAAGACCCTCAATTCATCGCTCGCTTCGTGCAAGAAGCCAAGGCGAGCGCCGGCTTGCGACACCCCAACATCGTCGAGGTGTACGCCTATGGCGACGAAAAGGGGCAACCGTTCATCGCCAGCGAATGGGTCGACGGAGGCACGCTCGACGGCATGTTGGAGCAGGCGGGCGCATTGCCCGTGGCGGTGGGGTTGGAAATTTTCTCACAGGTGCTCGAGGCCATTGGCTACGCGCACGAGCGCGGCATCGTGCACCGTGACTTGAAGCCCGCCAACTTGTTGATGTCGAAAACCGGCTTGGTGAAGCTGGCCGACTTCGGTATCGCCAAGACAGCGCAAAGCGCGGCACTGACACAGACCGGCGCGACACTGGGCACGCCGGCGTACATGAGCCCCGAGCAAGCGGCGGGCAAACCCGTCGACGGGCGCAGCGACCTTTTTTCAGCCGGGGTGATGCTTTACGAAATGCTGAGCGGCACCAACCCTCACCAGGGCGAAGACCCGATGAGTTGCTTGGCGAAACTGCTCGAGCCGCGCACGGCTCCCATCGACAGCCGGGTGGCCGACATTCCCGAAGCAGTGGCGCAGCTCATCGACCGTCTGCTGGAGCGCGATGTCGCCAAGCGGCCCGCCAACGCCCGCGAAGTGTTGACCACGCTGCAGCCGCTGTTGGGGCCCATTCGCGCGCGGCACCCCGGGTTGTTGGTGCGCTTCGTCGAAGACCACGCCGGCGCGTCGGCCGCGCTGAAGAAACAGACCGCGGCGCAGCTTTCAATCGAAGGGCGCGCGCTGTTGGCCGAAGGCATGGCCGGTCGGCGCAAAGCCGCTTTCGTGCTTTACCGGGCCACCCGTTTGGCGCCCGACGACGCGGCGCTGCGCACCACGTTTCAAGAGCTGCTCGCGGCCGAAGGTTTGGTGGCTTCAGCGAGCACCAACCCCAAAGTGTTGCAGCTCGAAGAGCAGCTGAAAACGGGCCCGCAGCCTGAATTGCTGCAGCAGCTCGCCACGCTCTACCGGCAAGAGCGCAACATTTTTCGCGCGGCTGAGGTGTTGACGCAGTACTTGGCGCTCAACCCCCATGATGGCCAGGTGCGCGCGACGCTCGAAACACTGCGCGGTGACCGGGTCGGCCTGAGCGGAAGCACTTCGACGATGCCTCTTTCGAACCGTACCACCGGGCCCACCGCGGTGGCGCAAGCCGAAACGGCTTCGCCGATGGGCGATTCAGCGGGGCAGCTTGCGGCGGGCGTGCTGGGTGATTTTTTTCAATACCTCACCGCACCCGCGCGCCGCTTGCCCATGGTGGGCTTGGCGGTGCTCCTCGCGGCTTGGTTTGGCTATTCGCAGTACCAAAAACAGCAAGCACGAAAGGCTGAAGCCGCGGCCGCTGCGCTGCACGAAAAAGAGCGAGAGCAACAACAGGCACGGCTCGAGCAGGCGCGCCTCGCGCAAGAAGAGGCCCAGCGCGAAGCGGCAGAGCGCAACCGGTTGTTCCGCGAAGAAGCGCAACGGCAGCAAGAAGCCGATGAAGCGCGCAAATGGCAGAACGAGCGGGCACAAGAGCGCCAGCAAGACGCGCCCCGTGAAGAGCGGCGTTTGCGGCCGTCTCCGACGGTGGTGATGCCGAGCGGTTTTTAAGGGTGCACTCCGACAACGAATGGGGCTCGTGAATGTATCTTAGGCAGAAAACGGTCGGGGCAGCTCACTCCGCGACAAGCTGGCTCAAATGAGACAAGGCCGGGCGAGCTGCGAACATTTTGCCTTCTCGGCGTGTGCTCGGGCGATTTTGGGGCCCCGTCGCGGTCGTGTTCCAAGTTTTCGCCGCAGGTATGTGAAGCCATGCACACCTATTGTGCGCCATTTCACAAACCTCGGAGCCTCTGCAGTTTCATGCGTCGATGAGAGCACTGCGGCAACCCAGACACTGACGACGACAGCCCGCTGCGCTCGTCGTCTTAAAGCCAACCTCGCGCCCTACCCGGCCAGCACTTTGTACGTCAGCACCGGCTGCTCGCGACCCTTCACCTTTATCGGCACCGCCTGCGCCAACGGCACCTGGCCTCTAATCGCCTCGGCCGTCTGCGGGCCCACCAACACCTCACCGGGCTGCGCATTGGCGCACAACCGCGACGCCACATTCACCGTGTCACCAATCACCGCGAATTCGCGCCGGTCTTCAGTGCCCAAATTGCCCGCGACCGCAAGCCCAGTATTCACGCCTACGCCTACGGCAAAGCCACCGCCCTCAAGCAGCGAGTGCGAAAGCTCACCCGCGAGCGCGAGGGCTGCTTTCTGAATTTGCACCGCTGCGCGCACCGCCCGCAGTGGGTGATCTGCCAACTCATTGGGAGCGCCAAACACCGCCATCAAGGCGTCGCCGATGAACTTGTCGACCGTGCCATTGGCAGCCTTGATGATGGGCACCACTTTGCCGAAGTGCGCGTTCAAAATTTGCAGAATCGACTCGGGCGGCAACTGCTCCGAAAGTCGCGTGAAACCGCGCACGTCGACGAAGAGCACGCTCACCTGCTTGCGCTGGCCGCCCAGCTTCAAGTCTAACCGGCCCTCGAGCACCGCCTGCGCCACCTGCTCAGACAAATAACGCGACAAATTAGACCGCAGAATTTCATCGCGCCGCGTCTTTCGCTGCAAGGCCAAGTGCCGCACGGCTCCTGAAATTTGCCCACACAACGCCCGCGCCAATTCACGCGCCGCAGCGTCTAACGCTCGGCCAGTGGGTAACTCTGACACCCACACCGCGTCTGTTTCGCCGCCTCCCAGTGACGCCACCACCGTCACCCGTTTGTCCGCACCGGCGACGGCTTCGATGAACGCACCGTGCACGCGGCCACGCTCTAGCACCTGCGCCCAATGGGCAGGCAGCGACGTCGCGCCGTAAACGAAGTCGACGCGCCACGCCGGCTCTTGGCTCTCACGACAGAAAATCGCCGCGCGCTCGCAGCGCAGCGCTGACGCCAAGTCACGCCCCACACCTTGAAAGAGCATCGACACGCTGCTGCAGCGCAAAAACGTTTCATGCAGCGACAACAACGCACGCGCTTGGCGCAGCTCACCTTCAAGCGTCACCAGGCGGTTGATTTCAGGAGGCACCACCGTGGGGCCGGTCACCATCAACGGCGCTTCGTCAGTGCTGTCGTCTTCGAACTTGAGCGACATGTTGCCAAGCCGCAATTCATCGCCCGAACGCAGCACCGCACTGTCGACTTTCTGCCCATTGACGAAGCTGCCCATGCGGGCACCCAAGTCTCTAAAGGTCCACCTGTCGCCTGCCAGCGTGAGGCTGGCGTGGCGGCGGCTGACCGAAACGTCTTCTAACACCACGTCGCATTCTGGGCTGCGGCCCAGCGTCATTGGCCCGGTGAGCCGCACCCGACAGGGGCCCGACGGCGCCTGAAAAACCAAAACGGCCACGCTTGCCCCCTCAGCACTCGATGATGTTCACCGCCAAACCACCCCGCGCCGTCTCTTTGTATTTAGAGCTCATGTCGGCTCCCGTTTGCCGCATGGTGGCGATGACTTTGTCGAGCGACACTTTGTGCGTACCGTCACCCAACAGCGACAGCCGCGCCGCGTTGATGGCCTTCACCGCGCCCATCGCATTGCGCTCGATGCACGGCACCTGCACCAACCCACCGACGGGGTCGCAGGTCAGCCCTAAATTGTGCTCCATGCCAATTTCAGCCGCGTTCTCGACTTGCGCCGGCGTGCCACCCAGCACTTCAGCCAACGCGCCCGCCGCCATCGAGCACGCCACACCCACTTCACCTTGACACCCCACTTCTGCACCGCTGATGGAGGCGTTCTTTTGGTAAAGCGCGCCAATCGCCGCCGCGGTGAGCAGAAACCGCAGCGTGCCTTCGTCGTCGGCAGCTTTGACGAAACGACGGTAGTACTGCAGCACCGCGGGAATGATGCCCGCCGCGCCGTTGGTGGGAGCCGTCACCACGCGACCGCCGGCTGCGTTCTCTTCATTCACCGCCAGCGCGTACAAGTTGACCCAGTCGATAATCACCAGCGGGTCTTCTTTGCCTCGTGGGTCTGCCAAGAGTTTCTGGTGCAACGACGCCGCGCGCCGCTTCACCTTCAAGCCGCCGGGCAAAACACCTTCACGCTCGCAGCCGCGGCGAATGCACGCCTCCATCGTCTGCGCAATGCGACGCACTTTCTCGCGCACGTCTGCCTCGGAGCGCGAGGTGAGCTCATTTTCCAACATCAACTGGCTGATGGGCTTTTTCGTTGCGCAGGCCCGCGCCAACAACTCGTCACCACTTTCAAACGGGTGCGGCAATTGTTTCGCCGGGCCCGCGCTTTCAAATTCGGCCTCGCCTTGCTGATTCACCACGAAGCCGCCGCCCACCGAATAATAAACCCGCTCGAAAAACGCACCGCCCCCCGCGTCTTGGGCAGTGAAGCGCAACCCGTTGGAATGCAGCGGCAACGTTTCGGCCCGGCGAAACAACACGTCTTCTTTGGGCTGAAACGAAAGGGTGGGCCCCTGCCACAGCGTCAATTGGCCCGTCTTTTCGACTTCAGCCATGGTGACTTCAACCGAGTCGATATCGACTGACTCAGGCAATTCACCGCGCAGCCCAAGCACAATCGCCTTGTCGCTGCCGTGGCCTTTGCCGGTGAACGCCAGCGAGCCGTACAATTCAACCGTCACCCTTTTCACCTTGGGCAACAAGGCCGCTTGCTGCAAACGCTCGACGAAGCGGCGGGCCGCCCGCATGGGCCCCACGGTGTGTGAGCTCGAAGGGCCGATACCAATTTTGAAAATATCGAAGACGCTGACGTGCATGCGGGTGGGCCGTTATTCAGTCGAGGGGCCGACGTCTCTCTTCATTCGCTCCCATGAGGTGCGCAGTGAGTCGACGGGAAATTGGGTGCACCCGAGCATAAAGCCTTCGAGCGCTTCAACGGTGCGGTGCATGCGCGACAGGCGCGCCCCGGGAGGAAAGCGGTCGACCCACGGTCGCATCGCGGCCCGCCACTCGTCAATGGCTTTGCAAATGGCTTCGGCATTTTCGCCTTGCACCAGGTCATCGACTTTGCGCGTCGCCGCCAGCACTGCGGCAGGCATGTCAGTCTGGTAGCGCGGCCCTGGCAACGGGTTTTCGCCCTGCATCACGCGGCCAAGACGGCCTTTGAAATCGCGCCAGCGCTCGGTGGGCACTGCATTTTCTGGCGTGGTCTCGCACATCACCGTCGCTTCGAGCGAAAGCGCCTTCAAGTCGCCCTGCTGCTGAAGGGTGGGCGCGCGCAGCACGTAGAGCGCGAGCTGTTTCGAAAAGTCGGTACAAGCACCATAAAAACCGACGGTGTCGCTCTGGTTGATGGCGACATCGAGCTGCGCCTGGGTGCGCACCAATGAAGCCACGTTGTCTTGGCCGCCTATCACCGCCCCGGTGGGCTCACCGCCCATTTCATTTTGTTTGTCTTTCACCGTATCTCGCACGTTTTCGCGAATCGCTTGGTTGAGCTGTTCACCTTTGGCTCCCACTTCGTCGCGTGACACGTTGATGAAGCGGCCGATGCCCCAAATCACCACGCCCACCACGCCGAGCACCAGCACCGGCGTGCGCAGCGCTTTGAGCTTCATCATGTTCTCATCAAAAGGGCTGACGCCCGTTTCAATGAGACCCGCGGCGGCCATTTCTTGCGCGGTGGGAGCACCCCGCTCCTTTGCCACCACCCGCCCCTGGTGCGTGGCAGCGGCCATCGGCCTTGTCATCGCTTCAGTCGGTGCCCCCAGCTGCGGCGCGGTCATTGGCGCGGTTGCGGCGGCCATCGTGCGTGGGCCCTTGGTTTGGGGGCCGTAGAGCGCGTGAAGCCCAATGCGAATATCGGCTTCTAACGCCACTTGCGCCGCATGCAGGGGAAACACCGCCGTCTGGTCAGCACTGGGCGGCACCAAATAGGCGATGTGCAGCACGTCTTTTTCGCGCTTGAAGGGCACCGCGAGCAGCGCACGGCAGGTTTCTTGGGTGGCCACGTCGGCCATGTCGAGGGCAGGCCGGCGCACTTCATGGGGCGGCGCGGTGGGCATGCCGGTGGCGGCGCTCATCGCAGCCAACACCTTGTCAGCGGGAACGCCCGCCTCGATGAGGTGCGAGCTCAAAAAACCACCCTTCTTGGCGGCGGCCAGGGCCCGTTCTTGAGCCGTGCCTTTGAGCGCGTTGAGCGCTTGCAACGCGCGAATCAACGGCAGCCGCCACACGAAGTCTCCCGGGTGACCGGGTGGAATGAATGACTCCATTTGCCGCCAAAGTGTAGTGCGGTCTTTAGCTGCCGTAATGTTTTGTCGGCATTTGCTGGCGAGGGCGTAGCACCAGGGCACCTAAGAAACACGCGCTCAGCATCAACACAATGGCGGCGCCGCTGGGCACATGCACCGCGGCCGAGAGCAACAGCCCGGCTTCTCCAGAAAAAACCGCCACCGCGATGCTGAGCAACACCAGCGTCGAGAGTTTTCGCCCCCACTGCCGCGCCGTCACCGCGGGCAACAGCACCATCGCTTCGACCATCAACGCCCCCATCACTTTGGTGCTGACAATCAGCGCCAAGGTGAGCACCACCATGAACACGTATTCCACCTGGGGTTGCTCTCCGAACTGCGCACGACCCAGCGAGCCGTCGACACTCTGCAACATCAGCCGGTTGTAGAGCAGCGCCACGGTGATGAGCGCTGACAGCCCCACGCCAGCAAGCAGCCAGTTGTCGGCGGCCGTCACCGTAAGCACGCTGCCAAACATCACCGCTTCGAGCGCGTGAATATTGAATCGCTTGGTGACCGCAACCAGCAGGCAAACGCCGACGCCCAGGGTGAGCGCCAAGAAAACACCTACCAACGCGTCATGCGGCAAGGTGGCGCGGCGCCGCAAATAGACGAGCCCCAAAGCGACGAGCAGACAAACGCCGATGATGCTCGCCCATGGGGTGTTGAGTGGCTCTCCCAACAACACGCCCACTGACACGCCGGTCATTGCCGCCTGGCCCACGGTGGTGCTGAAGAAAGCGAGCCGCCGCGCCACCACCACATGCGAAAGCGTGCCCAACACCACGGCCGCCAGCGCAACGGCCACCGCGCCACGCACCATAAAGGGGTATTGCAAGAGCTCAAGCAACGACCCGGCCCTCGCGCAGTTGGGTGACTTGGTCAGCGACTTCTAAAGGGTCGTGGCTGACGAGAAGAATCGCGCAGCCCTGCGCCTTGAGCGCCGTTAGTTGCATATACAACCGTTCTGTCGAGACAGCATCGAGCCCAGCCGCGGGCTCATCGAGCAACAACAACGCCGGCAAGGGGTCCACCGCGTGGGCGAAGAGCAGGCGTTTCAATTCGCCTCCCGACAAGCCGCCGAGGGGTTTGTCAGCCGCGTCGCCAAGGCCTACGGCCGCCAGCATGGCGTCGATGTGCGCTTTGACGCTTGAAGAGGTGCCCAGAAACGCCGGGCGAGATGAACGCGCCAGCGCGAGAAAGTCGCGCACGGTCCACGGCAGAGCGGCGTCAGCGGTGAAGCGTTGCGGCACGTAACCTACCCGGCCGGCGGCGCGACACACCGTGCCCTCGAAGGGAATTTCACCCAACACCGCCGACAGCAGCGTGCTCTTGCCTGCTCCATTGGGCCCCCGTAGCGCATGAATTTGCCCGCGCTCAACGGTGAGGTCGACGCCACGCAGCACGGCGCCAACAGTGAGGCCCCCAACGCGCAGACCAGGTTGCCTCAACGGGCGTCCTTCACCAAGGCGCGCACCAGCAAGTCGACGTTGGTTTTCATCTCGCGCTCGAATTTTTCAGGCGTGTAGGCGCCGGTCGCCACGTGACTGATGACATAGACGCGCGCTCCCGTTTCTTTCAGCACCTCGAGCAGCGGCGAAGGAAAGCGCGCCTCAGAAAGCACGGTGGTGATTTTCTCTTTTTTGAGCAGGGCCACCACCTCACCCAGCTCTGCGGCAGAGGGGAGCAGCCCGTGCGCGGGCTCCACCACTTTCACCAGCGTCAGCCCCAGCTCTTGCAATAAATAAGAATAGCCCTCGTGCACAGTCACCACGCGTTTGTCTTGGGCGGGTTTCAGCTTTTGCAGCGCGTCGGCTTTCAGCGCGCGCAGCCGCTTGGCGTACCCCGCGGCATTTTCTTCGAGCTTTTGTTTCCATTCTGGCCGTAGCGCGCCGAGCTCTCGCGCCACCCAATATGACTGGGTAATGGCGTTGCTGAACGAGATGAAGGTATGTGCATTCACCTGGCCTTGCGCATTTTTCAGCAGTGCCACGCCGTCGTTGGGGCGAATGATTTTGACGTGGGTATTGCCCGACGCTTTGAGCATGCCCTCAATGAAGTCGTCATGACCGACGCCGTTCACCACCAGGGCGTCTAAGTCTTTCAGCTTGGCCACGTCTTCAGGGGTGGGTTGGTAATCGCCGGCGTCGACTTCGCCTGGCAGCACCGCGCGCACTTCGATGGGCAACCCAAGACTTACCTGCGAAGTCCACGAATAATAGGGGTGCAGCGTCACGCCGACTTTCAGGGGCGCCGGCGCAGCCGAGAGCACCACGAGCGCAAGAAGACTGGGTATCGTCACGAAGGGCGATGAAGCCTAAGCTGCGCGAGAGAAGCAAGAGGCCCGAGAACGTTTACGGGCGTGATGAATCGTGGCTTCACCCCCACCGTCTTGACATACGCTTCTCACCGCCCACCTTTCGATGAAAGCGCTAACCATGTCACGACTGCTCTTGTTGCTCGCGCTGTCGATGCAAGCCGGCTGCACGTACCATTTGATTGTACGCCCCGAATTGTCGAGCCATGCCGACGCTTTTGAGGGCCATTATTTGTCGCCTGAACGCATGGTGCTCGGCCCCTATTCGGTCACCGTCACCGCCAACTCGCAGCCTTTGACTTACCGCGCGCGCGTTGGGTACATGAAAGTGGCGAGCGGCGGTGGGTGGCAGAAAGACTTTCAAGTGGCGAACGGTGGCGAAGTGAAGAGCACCATGCGCTGCAGCTACGGCGGCGAGAGCTCGGTGCAAATGTTCGGCGCTCCCGTCACTGCGTCTGAAGCGTCTAAACCTTTGTGCACGCTCGATGACCAAGGCGTGCAGTGGAACGGTGTCGTCGACGACACGACGCGCGGCATCACGCTGACCGCCCCCAACGGCGCCACCTGGCTGGTAGAAACCGAAACCTGCGACTACCGAGAACGCGAAGCGTGCGCGTACTACGTGGTGCAAAACGAGCAGACCATCGGCGGGCTCGACGTGTTGCACGGGGCCACTTTGACGTTGTGGGTTGCGCGCGATGTGCCGAAAGAGCTGCAACCGGCGTTGGTCAGCGCGCTCTCGCTGGCATTCTTGCTGCGACTGTAAAAGTCACCGCCCCAACAGCTGGGTGAAGTTTTCCATCGCGGGGGTAGGCACCACCACCTGCGGTTCTCCACTCGACGCATCTTTGCGCCACACCGTGACATGCAGCGCGGTGCCGTCACTCAAGGTGTGATGCTCTTCGTCGAGCGGCGCAGGCGGCTCATGGGGTGTTTTGAGCAAACCCTTCGGCGGCTCGATGAAAAGAATCAACCATTGCTGGCCAGCGCCACTTTCAGGAAACGCGGTGTAATTCACATAGTCGCCGTATTCGCGCAGTTGCCACTTCAGCGGCGGCGCGTCGGGCAGGCCGCTCACCACCGGCGGCAGCGCCTGGGCACGCAAGAATTCGACGCTGGGCCAACGCCCTTCGCGCCCACGTATATTCTCAATTTCGAGAATGCCTTCGCGGAGCTCAAGAAAACGCCGCTGTTCGGCACCGTCGAGCACCGAGAAATGCTGCTGGTAGGGCAAGCGCTCGGGTGAATTCTGCCCAGGGGCTGACGCGCGCACTCTCGAAGCAATTGCCACAGCACACGCCGCCAGCACCGCCGCACACCAGAGAAAAAAACGCCACGTCTCGCGCCGAGCTGACGGGCTGCGAACCTGCACAGTGAGCGGGCCCACCATTTTAACCGAAGAGCTCGGTGGCCGAATTCCAACCCCAGAACAGACCGGTGCCCACCGCGAGCAAACCCGCGGTCGCCATGACGGCCGAAGTGACACGGGGCATTTTCGCAAGCCACGCCAACGGCGCCCCCGCCAAACCGGTGAGCGCGGCCATGCCCAAAATCGAACCGGCGCCAAAGGTAGCAATGTAGAGCAGTTTTTCAGCGGGGCTGGCGAGCGCGAGCGGCACCAGCGCCACCAGGGCACCACTGCCGGCGAGCCCGTGCATCAAACCCACCCATAAGGGGCGCGCGGCGAGTGTCCACCGGCCGAAGTGCACGTGCTCTTTCACCGCGGCGTGGGTGTGCGCGGTGCCGCCGTGGGTATGAGTCGTGGTGGCGCCAAACGGCCCTTCGCGCAACGAGCGGCGCAACGCGTTGAGGCCGAGCGTCACCACCATGACCGCGACGGCGATTTCGAGACACAGCGCAAGCTTTTCGGGCATTTCGAGGTGCAGCGCCGCCAGCGTACCCGCGACGAGCAACAGTGAAAGCGAATGACCCAGGCCCCACAGCGCTCCCAGCCACAAGCCGGCCGTGGCACCTTTTCGTTCTACCGCGAGGGTAGAAACCGCGGCCAGGTGGTCAGGCTCGAACGCGTGGCGCGCTCCCAAAGAAAGACCCAACAGTGCGGCAGCCCACGCGGCAGTCATAGCGAGAGCACGGCTTACACGGCACACGCCGCTTCTTCTAGTCAGTTTCGCTTTCGTGCTATCGCCCGGCGCGATGACCCCCGTCGACCTGCGCAGCGATACCGTCACCCGCCCCACTCCCGCGATGCGTGAAGCAATGCTGCGCGCCGAAGTGGGCGACGACGTATTCGGCGATGACCCCACCGCGAACTTACTGGAGCAACGCGCCGCCGCGCTGCTCGGCTTCGAAGCCGCGCTCTTCGTGCCCAGTGGAACGCAAAGCAACTTGTGCGGCTTGATGGCCCATTGCCAACGCGGCGACGAATACGTGGTCGGCCAACACGCGCACACGTACAAATACGAAGGCGGAGGCGCCGCGGTGCTGGGCAGCATTCAGCCCCAGCCTTTGGAGCATGAGCCCGACGGCACGCTGGCGATTTCACGCATCGAAGCGGCGATTAAAGATTCGAAAGACAGTCACTTCGCCCGCACCCGCTTGCTGGCGTTGGAAAATACGTTTCGCGGCATGGTGCTCCCGTTGAGCTACATCGTCGAGGCCACCGCGTTCGCACGCTCCCGCGGGCTGGCGACGCACTTAGATGGCGCGCGACTCTTCAATGCCGCGGTGAAGTCGAAGACACCGGCGCGCGACATTGCACGCCATTTCGACAGCGTGTCGGTTTGTTTGTCGAAGGGCCTCGGCGCACCCGTCGGTTCGGTGCTGTGCGGCGCTCAACCGCTCATCGCTTCAGCGCGGCGCTGGCGCAAAGTGCTGGGCGGCGGCATGCGGCAATCAGGCATGGTCGCCGCGGCGGGGCTCTACGCGTTGGAGCACAACGTGGAGCGGTTGGCAGAAGACCATGCGCGCGCGGCGCAATTGGCGGCGGGCCTTAAGAAGCACAGCTGGCTCAAAGTAGAAGCGCCGCAGACGAATATGGTCTTCGTGCACTTGCCAGCCGAGCGTGGCCAGCGGCTCATTCAACATCTTCACGTCAACGGCGTGCTCGCCACCGGCGCAGCCACGATTCGCCTGGTGACGCACTTAGATGTCGACGACGCGGGCATTGCGCGGGCCCTCGACGCCTTCGCGCGTTTCCAAGCGTAGGCGCCCGGGGAACCTTTGTTAAAAAATGCACATTAGGTGTGCGTCGTTTCACAAAGCTCGCGGTGATTCATTCGACAACACGCTTGAAGTCGAGCAACGTGCTGTCGCGCTCCCCACTGCGTTCTTCGAGGAGCACGTAATACGACGTGTACGCATGCTGACGCTCGTCGGGCCAGTGGGTGACGATGCACTTAAGACGCCGTAAGTGCCTGCGCTGGCGGCATGAGCTGTGCGGCGTAACGCCTGAAATTCGCGGAAGGAAAAACAGCTGGCTCGAATGAGACGAGGGCCGGGTAGACGTGTCGTCAGATTCTGGGTTGCCGCGACGCTCTCATCGACGCATGTAACTTTGAGAGGCTTCGTTCATGGACAGCCTTCAACTGCGTGCCGAGTGTGTACGCTAATGCACGAAATAGCACGCACCTTTGCTGCTTGACCGCGAACCGGCCCCAAAATCACTCGAGCAAACCCGCTTGATGGCAACCCGCCGCGCGCTTCGACCCCGGCGCGCACTTGGGGGCCCCAAGGCTAGCCCGCATCAGTGACGGGGCACGGCCAAACAATTCACGCCGCCGTCACGAACCGACACGCTTCAAATTCTGCTCGAGCTTGCCCAGCCAAACGCGCGAATTCAGCTCGCCCGTCTTCAGCGATTCGGCCACCGCTTCAGACAACCAGGTGCAGCGGCGCTCGCCGAAACCTTCGACCCGGTCTTCCCAGCTCAAGTCACCTTCGGCGCGCGAAAGCCCCATGTCGACTGGGCGGCAGAACACCGGCACGCCCGCCCTCAACCGGTGCGGCTGCGAACGCGCGAAATCAGTGAGCAGCTTCTGCATCGCCTTGTCGTCGCGCTCGGCCACGTCGACCACGATGGTGTCGAGCCGCTCGAAGTCACGCGGCTCATTCACCACCGCCATCGCGAAGCTCAACCGGTCGGCCGCGCGGCTGCTCAACACTTCGACCGCCGAGAGCGCGCCTTCTACCGAAACCGAAAGCACATATTTTCGAAACGCTTCGCCCTTCTTCAAGCCGCCCAAGCCACCATGCAACGTGAAGCGAAAGGGCACCAAATTCTCACGACAACGCGGCACCCGCACCGCCACCGGCTCACCCTCACGGCCGGCGAAAGGGTCCCACTGGCCACGCTCTTCGAGAAACAGACACACCCGGCCGTCGCTGGCGAAGACCCACTCGCCCCCCCGCTTGGCGATGCGAAAGCCTTTTTCCCAACAGCTCGCGCCGCGTGTCGAATCGGCGAGCAACCCCACGAAGCCGCTGTCGCCTGAAGCCCGCGAGCGCGCCGGCGGCGTGGCGCTGGTACGCCCACAAAAAAACCGATGGTGCAAATAGCGACGCAGCACATTGCCCGCGTCTGCCGCCGAAAACACCACCCCCTCGAGCGCGTAACCGCCACCTTGCTTCGTCAGCGAACGGCTCAATGCCGACAGGCAGTCTTCAACGCCCCAGTTCATGCTTCACCCCACATCACCGACACCCACCGTGACGGGTCGGCCAACATGTCGAGCGCTTGCCGGGCCAGGCCTTTGCCGCGCTCGTCCAGCACTTGCTCGTAATGGGTAATGCCGTAGAGCGCGATGAGCAGCGCCGCTCCCACCCAGCGCACCACCCGTTGCTGAAACGCCTGAGAAAGCGAAAACGAAGGGCCGCGCGCTTCGGCGTACGACTCGAGCAGCGCGCGGGCGAACTGAGACAACTCGGTGTGTGAAAGCACTTCGCTCTTGTGCTCCGGTGCCAGCCACGCGCCCACATAGTCAGCCAGCAGGCTGCCCAAGTCGCGCGAGGGGTCGCCCCAGAACGACTGCTCCCAGTCGAGAAACACCACCGGAGGCACTTTGGCTTTGCCCACCCGCACCAAATTCGCCTGCCGCATGTCACCGTGCAGCAAGGTGGCGTCGTGCGCGCTGGCTTGCGCCGAGGCCAAGGCCTGCAACCCCTCCATTGCGCCGCGGTTGGCTTGCACACTGGCAAAAAAGCCCAAACCCGCGCTTGAAAGCCGGGCATAAAACTCGGGCCGCATGCGCAAAAAGCATTCGAGCAAATCGCTCTCGTCGCGAAACGCGTCGGCCAAAGCATAACCGGCTGGCGACTCGCGGCTCTGCTGGTGCAAGTAACCCAGGCCTGCCCCCACTTGCCGCGCCACGCTCTTGGGGTATTCACCGGTGCGGCGGTGAAAATGGTGCAGTGTCTCTGACGACGACAACCACGCCAGCGCCAGCAAGCCCGACGCCGGCTCAAAAGCCACCACCGGAGCAATGAGCAACGGAGAGCCACTGCGCCCAGCGAGCGGCGTAATGCGCTCGAGCACCGAGCCTTCACGCAACACGCCGACATTGCCCGCGCCGTCAGCCACTTTCACCAACACGCGCTGGCGGCCACGGCGGCACACCACGGTGCGGTTTTTACTCGGAGGCGGCGCACGCACCGTCAAATCGCGCGTCAACCCCAAGGCACTGAGGCGGGAGTTCAGCTCTCCATCAGAAAGAGGCGCCCTCATACGTTCTCTACATATGACCGAAGCGAGCGGCGCGCATCATTCAACCTCACGCGCTAAGGAAACAGCGCGGGGGCGCCCTTCCTTAAAAATTCGGCCGCTTGAGCTCCGACGCGGGTGGAGGTGTCTCTTCGAGGAAGTCAAAATCTTTGTTCGCGGGAGGAGTGGCTTCGACGTGGTTGCCCAAGGCTTCGCTCAGCTTGGTGACGTTGCGCTTCACCGGCGCTGGCTTCTGCGTCTTGAGGCGGGCCTTCTTCAAGGGCGCCAAAAAGTCTTCGAGCGCTTCAGTGTCGGGCAGCACGACTTCGTCGGTCTCGACAGCCACCATGGGGGCTGGGTTTTCGGTCACGGGCGCTGGGGCCACCACCGGCTGCGGCTCGCGCTGCGCCACTGGCGCTTTCGTCGTAGGCCGCAGCGCCAACACCAATACGCTCAACGCCACGCCCAACACCGCCAAACCAACACCCCACAGAGAACGCAGCGTTCGGCCACCCACCGCGTTCACTTCTTCGGCGGTCAAAGTCACCGCCTCGGCCGCCAAGTCAGGCGCCACTTCGAGGTTGTCGTGCAGCGCCACCGAAGGCCCCATTTCCACCACCGGCAAATCGACCCGGGCCGGGTTTTCGACCGTCGGCGGTTGGCTAAAGCCAAAGTCAGCGGGCACCCTTTTGCCGCCCACTTGGGGCATTTCGGGCACCGTGGCCGGCGCCGACAACCGCAACAACCATTCAGAGACTTTGGCCGCGTTGGGCCTCGCCTTGGGTTCAGGCGAAAGCATGCTCTCGAGCAAATTCTGCAAAGGCACTGGCAACCGCGACGGCACTTCTGGCGACCAGTTGTAGGTGGCCACCGAGTGCACCACCGACAACGTCGACCCCGTCGACAACACCGCGCCCGCGGCAACAGAAAGCACCGCGCCCAAAGCGTAAACGTCTCCCTCGGCCGACGCCGGAGCACCCCGCGCCCGCTCAGGAGAAAGGTAATGCGCCGTCTTCACCAGCTGCTGCATCAACCGCTCTTCACCACGGCGGTCAGTCAACCGGTTGGCGATGACCAGCGGCATGTCCCACAGAAAGGCGCGGTCGCCGGCGAGCAACACCGATTCGGCCGAGAGCTCACCGTGAAAAACGCCCTGGGTGTGAATGGTGGCCAACGCGTCGGCGATCTGCCCGCCCATGCGCATCAGCTCGGGCGCGCCGAAATTTTCGCCCAGACGGGTCGACAGCAGCTGCCCATCGGGAAAGTCCATTGCCACGTAGGCGGCGCTGCCCACCTGCCCCACTTGCCGAATGCGCGGCAAGGTCGGGTGTTGCGGCAACTTCTCACAGGCTTTTACCGCGGCATCGCCGTTGGCCTCGAGCGGCAACCAACGCACGGCCATGCGCATGCCTGACTCGGTGTCTTCGGCACAATCTAACCGGCCGATACCGTCGCACCGCAGCGGGGCACGAATTTTAAAGCGGGCATCGAGCTCGCTGCCCGTCACGTCGCTGGGCAAAAACGAGAACGGCGCAGACTGAACTTCATCTGTTGGGCGGCGTGGCTGCACAAAAACCCCTCGAGGACGGCTTGGTTACTGGCTTTCGACAACCCAGCCTGAATCGCCGACGAATACCACCTTCGTTCCCACTTGGCCACCCCCAGCGAGAAACACGTCGCTGGTGAAGAGCGTGCTCCACGACTGCCCGTTGAAGCGCTTCACCTGTTTGCCCGTACCGGCGATGGCGTACACCTCTGAAGGCCCTAAGATGATCAGCTTTTTCACGTTGCTGTCACCCGCGAGCGAGGCCCACGTGTTGTTCTCGAACTTCGCGAAGACGCCGTTACCGGCGGCATAGACCGTACCATGGGTGCCGAAACGGCAACTGTCGAAGTTGCCCGACAAACCGGTGGCGATGCTACGCCACATGCCTGAAGTGAAGCGCAGCACGGTGCCGTTGTCACCGCACGCCACGACTTCTCCACCCGCGCAGTCGACGCTGTTCAAGTGTTGCGCAGTGCCCGACGCCATCGCAGTCACGGTGGCCCCACCGGTGTAGTGGTAAATGGCGCCGTTTGCTCCCACGATGAACATGTCGTTGTCAGAAGCGCGGCAAATCGCGTTCAGCTTTTGCGTCGCGCCGGTGATGCCGGTGAAGGTGCTGTTCGAAGCGACGAACCGGTTAACCAGCCCCGCCGCGCCGACAATGACCGCGCCGGTCGCGGTACCCACCGCGTCGCTGACTTGAATCAACGGGCCGCGCGCAAAGCCATAGGTCGCCTTGTTGGCCACACCGAACGCCACGTCGTTGTTTTGCGTCACCAGCAGCGGCAAGCCGTTGGCGTAGGTGGTGACGGCTTGAAAGTCAGCGGCCAAATCGAGCGCTTCTTGCACCGACGGGCCCAGGCGAAACACGTTGTTGCCCTGCGGCGCCACTTCGGCCACCAACACGCCTTGCGCTTCGTTTTTCGACATCACCACTGTGTCTGAAGCACGCAGCGCAAAATTGAACAGCGTCTCGACGTGGCTGATTGGGTTCATGCCGCCCACCAGCGTGGAGCGAAACAACGACGAAAAGGTCAACAGGTACACCGACGGGTTGAGCGCCACGGCGAGGGGGTTGCCGGTAATGCCCAGCACCGGTTCAGGGCTGGGCAACGGAATTTCGGCGTCGCTGAAGTACGGCATATCTGCCGCGTGCTGGCGTACCGTCTCATCGCCCAACCGGCCCACAAAGACCTTCGAATTCTTGCTGTCGACCACGTACGAGGGGCCCACCGACACGAAGGCGTTCTTCGAGCCGCCGTTTTGGTCGTCGACGTCTTCGAACCACTTGCTACTACTTGCTGCGAAGTAGCCGACGAAGCCTCCACTTGAAACGCTGTTCATACCCACCGCGCGCGCGTTGCCCAGACTGTCGACGTAGAGCTGGTTGACACCGTACGTGCCGCCGACGGCGCTGAACTTGCCGCTCGCCCAGGTGCCACTGGCGCTGGTCTGCATGAACCAGGCACCGGCATCGTCGACGACGAAGAGCCGCTGCCCGCCTTCATGCACGTCGACCAAATTCAAATTGCCCGCCGGGGCAGTGGGAAAACCAGTCACCGGCGTCACGCCCGCAGCATCGACCTTCAAAAAAGTGCGGTTGGCCCCCACGATGTAGGCACTGTTGGCGTTGCGAAAGAAGACGCGGTTCAAGTTGCTCGTCGTCTGCGTGGCCAGCGTTGACCAGCGCTGCCCGTCCCACTTCGAAGCTTGGCCGCCCGGGCCCACCGCAATCACCCAATTGCCGTTGGAGCCGGGCGCGACATCTAAATGGTTGATGGGGTGTTTCACCCGCGGCGAAGTCTGCGCGAACGAAAGGCCTCGCATCACGCAAACCGCTCCGGCGCAGCCGAAGGGGCAATTCACCGTCGACGCCGAATAGCTGCACTGCCCAGTGCCTTTGGTGCAAGTGCCGGGCGACATGAACGTGCGCGCCTGCATGCCCTGGCAGTCGGCCGGCGGAGGCGAGTCGCAGCTCACCCCCCCACACAAGTCTTGGTCGACACAAGCGCCGTCGACACAGCCGTTGACGCAGGTCGTCTCTTTCGTGACGTAGCTGCAATTGCCCGCCGCGCAAGTGCCCGGCAAGTTGAAGGTTTGCAGCACCGCGCCCACGCACTTCGGCCCAGGTGGCGTGGTGCAAGTCACATTGGTGCAGGCGTTGACGTTCGTCTGTGTTTTGCAAACGCCCGCGCTGCACACGTAGCCCGACGGGCAGGTGTTGCCCTCGTCGCACAGCAGCCCTTCAGGGTCGACGGTGATGCCGCAATTGCACGCCGACACCGCGAGCGAAAACACGGCCAACGCAGTGAACCGAAACGGCTTCATGGTGCCCCCGTCATTTCATGCCCGGTTCAGGCAGCGAGAAGACAAACAGCGCGGTGCCCGCGGCGAGCGTCAAGCCACCCGTCACCCACAGCGCATTCGCCGCCGCTGCTTTGCTATTGGCCGACGACGCGATGTCTCGCGCTTGCGAGACGCGCAAAGGTTCTGTCTTCAACCGCCCCGCTTCGGCGTTAGACATTGCACCCAGCACACTGCCCACCACCACCGCGGCCAGCCCCGCGCCCCACAACCCGTACGCACCCATGCGCTTCAACGGCAACGGCTGCGAAGGCCGGGGCACCAGCACTTCAGCGCGCAAGGTGGCCACCGCCGAGATGAGCGGCGGAGGCATCGGCTCGAAGGCCACGCTCGTCGTCTTGCCCATGCGCACTTGCACGCCCATTTTTTTCGCCCCACTGGGAAACTGCGCGTGCACTTCGTATTCACCCGGGGCCAAGAACATCACCGCCGGTGAGGAGGGAAAAGTGCGGCCGGCGACGCTCATGGGCCCTGACGCAAAGGTGTCGAGCTCGAGCAGACCTTTGCCTTCGCCTTCGGCTTTGTTGAGCGCCGTGCCCACCCGCTCGGCAATTTCGAGCGCATCAGACGCAGTGGGCGCGCGCTTCAAATAGAGCCGGTAATAATAGACAGCGAAGGCGGTGTCGTTGACGCGCTCGTGGCACTTGGCCAAGTCGTACGCCACTTCGGGCGTGGGGTTGATTGCTTCAGCTTTTCGAAAATGCCAAATCGCCGCGCCAAATTCGTTCTTCTCGAAGAGCGCTTCACCGGCCGTGAAGTGCCGCTTGAACTGCTCTATCTCGCCGGGTGAGGGAGCGGCCAAGAGTGTCATCAACAGCAGGCTGGCAACCACGTCGTCCCCCCTTTGAAGCGCGCCTCTTACACGAAAGGGTCACTGCCTCAAACCACCTTGGGCTACATACGCGCAGCTCTTTTCGACGCACCGCGTCAGGCAAGAAACCGCACACACGGCAAACGCGTGACTTGGCGCATGGCTTCGGTCCACGCGGCGGCATTGGCGAGGTTGAGCAGCGATGAAGCGGTGCGGCCCGAGAGCGCTGAGTGGCCCACCGCGTGCGGCGCCACCACTTGCTCAACCACGCTGCCCAATTCTTTCACCGACAACGCGTTGTCTTGCGCCAGTTGGCCAATGACTTCGCGGGTGAGGTGCTGTCTTTGCGCCAGCGACCGCAATTGGGGCTCATGGCGCCACGACAAGCGCGACGCCTGCAGCACCGCGTGGCTTTGCTGCAAGCCCAAGAGCGCCGCGCCGTCAGTGTGCGCCCAGGCCGCCGAAAGCACCGCGTCGATAGCGCGCTCGTCAGCCACCAGCTTGAGCCTCGTGGCGAGCAACAAGGCGATGTCTTCGCCCAGCAGCACCATCGACTGCAATGCGTGTTCTTGTGCCGCGCTCTGGGCCAGCACTTTGAAGGTGTCTTTCAAGTCGGCACCCAAGCCGAGCGCACGCAGAAACTGCGCGTCGTCTTCTTTGGGCCACTGCAGGTTTACTGCTTGCCGCACCCACGCCACTTGCTGCACAGGGCCTTCGCGCCAACGCGCCAACGGAAAAGTGTCGGGCAGCGGGGCGATGAAGCGCACTTCGTCGCCCACCTTGCGGCCCAGCAAAGCCGCCGCGAGCGGCTCTACGCCAGGCTGGGTGAGCAATATCTGTTGGCCGCGCAGCACGCTCAGCGGAACCGGGCGTTGGTCAATTAAGGCCATCGCGTCGAGCGTGACTTCGGTGTCGAGCGTTATCGGCTCAGTGGGGGACAACGGTGTGCGCGCGGCGTGAGCGTGACGCGCCATGAACAGGCGCACCATTAATTCTTCGGGGCTCACCGCTATCGAAGGCTCGCGCACTTCGATGGGCTCGGCGAGCGCGGCCTTGAGCTCGGCTTTCACTTTAGGCGCCGGCGCCCTCTGCGACCGGGTCTTCCTCACCACGCCACAACTTCATCGCCCCTTCTTCGGCGCGTTTGTAAATCGCCGCCAACGTTTCGCGGTAACGACTCGCCATCAGGGCAATGTCTGATACGCCGGCCAGCGCGCCCGCTCCGGCAGAAACGGCCCACCCCACCGGGTTCGACGTGAAGCCCGAGGCGGCGGCCACCGTCGAAAACGCCAACGACGCGCGCGCCAAGTTTCGCTCGAGCGGGGTGGCCGTGGGGTCTTCTTCGAGCTGCTTTAACCGGTAAGCGGCCAAGGGCACGGCCAACGCGTTCAAGTAAGGCACTGCCTTGGCCAGCGGCGACATCGCAGTGGGCGTCGAAGCGGGAGCAGCACTGCCGGTAGTGCCGGCGAGCTTCGCGGCCATCAGGCCACCCTGCCCCATCGCCTGCAGGGTAACGCCCCCGAGCTTGGTTTCAGAGAGGGCGGCCTTCGCCAGCTCGTAGACCATTTTCTGTGAAGTCACCGCCGGGTGGTGCTTGGCATAACGGTCGTAGGCCCACACGCCCACGTAGGCTGCCGTCGACAGCCGCTTCAGCAAAACATCGGGGCGGTGAACCAGCATCTGCACGCCGCGCCCAGCCAGGGCACCGATGCCAAGGTGGTCGCCCGAGACATAGGGAGTAGGCGTTGGTGCTTCGCTTTTCGGGGCCGGCTCATCGACACTGCGCCGTGAGAGAGCGTCTTTAGTTCGGGGCTTGATGGTATTCATCGCGGGCGGGTCAGCAAAGGGTATCAGACTTTGGAGTGGGGTCAGAAGCGGCCCTTCAAGCCGAGCGACGGCACAATCACCGGAATCGCCTGGGGCCGTTTGATGAGCGCGCCGTTGTCGAGCACGTAGTCGAACCCCAGCACCTCTGACTGGAAGCTGGCGTTGAGCACGTCGATGTAAAATTCCAAAAAGAAGTTTTCAAAGGTCCACGTTTTCGCCGCCCGAATGTCGACGCGAAAGTACGCAGGCAAACGGTCAACCTGGTCTTTGTCGACGGTTCTCCACATTTTGGCCTGCTGACCGGTGAGCGGGTCAACCCCTTCGGCCTCGCGCCGCGTCTGCGAGCCGAACTCGCCCGATTCAGGGCGGCCGGTGTTGAAATGCACCACCGCTCCCACGGTGATGCCGCTGTCGAAACGGTAACTCGCCACCGCATTGAGCACGTGCTGCTGCTCGAAAACGTAAGGCAAGTTGGCGCTCACTTCGCCGACGGGTTGCCCGTCAGGCCCGGTGCGCGTGAAGGTCTGCAGCCGCGTGCTGCGCTGCAGGCTGTACGACACCCAACCAAACCAGCGGCCCTTCATCGGTGCGCGCAACATGACTTCTACGCCATAGGCCAGCCCGGGGCGGCCGCTCACCCCAAGCTCGGGGTCAGCCGGCTGTTGCGGGCCGGGCGACACGTTGCCACCAATGCTGATTTCGAGCGTGCGAATCATCGGGTTGACGTAGCCGTCGACAGAAAACTCGTAGCGGTCGGCGAGAGTCCACTTGAAGCCGAGCGATGTCTGAAGCACCTCTTGCAAGTCCCACCGCAGCGACGCCAAGTCGACCACCGGCAGGGGTATCAAGAAAGTGGGCGGCTGGTGGTAGAGCCCGACATTGCCGCGCACTTCGAGGTTCGACAGCACGTCGTATTTCACTGACAAGCGCGGGTCGACCGAGCCCTGCGTCACACTGGGCCGCAAGTGGTAAGCGTCGGTGCGCAGACCCAAGGTGATGCCGAAGCCGCGGTCTTTCCACGTCGTCTGCGCCCACACGCCCGTGAAGTGCCCCGCGGCGATGGGAAATTCAGCCGACTGCGTCAGGGCAACGCCTCCGACTGGCGTCAAGGTGTTGGTCAAACCCACTGACGCGGTGGTGCCGTCGAAGCTTGCGCCCACCGACGCTTGCCACTTCTCACCCCATGACCGCGACCACTTGCCGCGCACCGAGTACGTCTGTTGCCCAATGGCGAGGTCATTGCTCTGCATGCCTACCCGGCTGCCCGTGTCGTCGCTGAGCGCGCCTTCACTAAAGAAGCTGAATTTGTCGTCGCCCCAAGTGACGGCGAGCTCGCCTTCTCCACCCCACATCGGGTGGCGATAGCGTGCGTCCATGCGGTGAAATTGCACGCCCTGCAGCGCGCTGGCGGTGGGTGGAGGCGCTTGCACCCCGAACTTGTCGTAGCTGCCGAAGAAGAACAGCCGCAGCTTGCCGCTGGCCACTTTCTGCTCGATGCGGGCCTGGTAGTCCCAAAAATCGAGCACGATTTTTTCACCGCCGGGCGCCACGGCTTTCGACACCAAGCCGAGCAGCCAGCCGGTGTAGCTGAAGCGGCCCGCGAGCGAGACTTGGGTGTCTTGGTTGTTGAAGGGCACTTCGACGAAGCCACCGGCGTTGAGCAAGTCGATGTACGCGCTGCCTTTGAATTTGCCGTCGTGCGGCCGGCTGATGCGCCCTTCGACCACGCCGCCGAGCAGGCGACCGTATTGCGCCGGAGCTCCCCCTGAATAGAAGTCGACGCCTTCGATGAAGTCGGGGTGCACCACCGCCGGGCCCAAAAACAAGTGGTAGAGCTGGGGCACGCGAATGCCGTCGAGGTAGTAGCCAGTTGACGCGGGAGAAGCGCCGCGCACCACCGGGTACGAGAGGCCCGAGATGGTGCCTGAAACACCGGGCAGCAACATCACCACGCGAAATGGGTCGCCGCCCGTACCGGGAATTTCTTTCAGCTCGGGGCCATCGAGTGAGACGCGCGCCACTTCGGTGCGCTGGCGTTCTGCGCGCACGATGGTTTCGAAGCGGTTTACGCGTTCGGGTTCTAACCAGTACACGACGTCGAGCGAGCGGGTGCGGCGCAAGTCTTCTTTGAACGACTTGGGCAAATAGCCATTCGCCCGCACGTAGACTTCGTACTGGCCGGGAGGGAGCTCGAAGGTGAATTTGCCTTCGGCATCGGTTTCGGGGCCACGCACTTCACGGGTATAGACGATGGCGGCGGTCACCGGCTCGCGGGTGCCCATGCCGCGCACCACGCCACGCAGCGCGACTTTCGGCACTTCTTCGGCCGGCTTTTGAATGGGCGCTTGAAAGGCATACTTGAAGCGAATTTGCGCGGGCGTGGCGACGCCATTCACCCGGGCGGGTGAAAAAAGCAGCTGGGTTGAAGCGTGCAGTGCTTCGCGGGCGAAGGCGTCGTGGGTGGCGGCGATGACTTCGGCACGGCTGACTTCGCCATTTTCGTCGAGCAGCAAGTCGAGCTCGACTTCTGCGGCGAGGGGCGCGCTGAGCAGCTCAGGCGGGTAGCGCGCGGGCGAATCGACCTGCAGCGCGGGAGGAATGAGCGCCATGCCGGCGTCGGTGTTCTCTGCCTCCAAGCGCGTTGGAGCGCCAGCGTCAGTGCTGACGGGCGGCGCGGCACGGTCGACCAAGCCCTCTTGCGCGTGCGCGGTGAGCGCGGAGCACGCGGCGATAAGCGATAGGAATTGGCGAGCGGTAAACAAGGCAGCTGCTTCTAGCGCTTTGCCGGGGGTTTAGGCATGTGGGCACACTGGGCCCTTGAGATTGAATGGTTGAGTCGGAGTGGAATGGCTCTGAAGGATGAGCGGCTTCGTTCATCGGTCACTGGGTCAATTTGTGTACCTGCGCGGGTACACAAGTTTCCCCACTTTCGCAGGGGCAAACGCAACCTGGCGGCTCGCTAAAAACGCGCACCGTCGCGTGACCGTGAGGCAGAACCAAAGTTACCCGAGCAAACCCGCTCGAAGGCAACACGTTTCGCACTTGGACCCCGGCTCGGCCTTCAAAGCCCGGGGACGAATTTGGCGCATTACCGCTTCGACACCGCCAGCACCGGCACCGCCACCCGCTGCGGTGTATGCCGCGCGTGAAAAATGCGGTCAGCGGCATCGACGAGTTGATCACCGTACAGCACGTTCTTGCGCAGCCGCGTGGGTATCGCCTCGGTGCCGCCGTTCGCCGCAATCAACGACGCACAAATACCCGAAGCCACATCGACCTCACCGCCCAACCTCAATAACCGAATCAACGCACCGCGCATGTCACGCGGCACTGAAAGCACCATGAAAAACGCGCACAGCAACACCGGCGTCACGTGCGAAGGCAACCCCGGCTCGTTTTCCAACTGCGCCGCGGGCACGCCAATGCGTCGCAATGCCGCCAACGCGCGCGTCGGCTCCCAACCTAAAATACGCGGCAGGTAATACAGCTCGTCGGCCAGCGCCTGGTCGCACGCGCTCGCCGCGCTCGACACCTCTTCACAAAACACCGCCGGGTTGAGCGGCTCACCTTGCAGCGCCAACTGCAACGCCCGCCCAAACGCGGCGCATGCCCCCGCGCAGGCCGGGTCACGGTGCGTCATCACCGTTACCACTGTCGCGTCATGCGCCAGCCGCGCCGGGCTTTTGTCGCTCCACAAACCCAACGGCAACCCGCGCGACAAGCACGAAGCATCACGCACGCCCAGCTCAGCACCGCTGCTCATCCACGGAGTGCCTTTCAACAATGATTCAACCGCGGCGTGCGTGGTTTTCGCCGGTTGCAAAATCACGCCCTCTTGCCACAGCCACGCCAAGTGCGCGGCCACCGCGCGCCCGTCGAGCTGACGGTTCTTGGCGATGCTTTCCACCACCGCCAACATCACCTGCGTCTCGGCTGAAAATTGCCCTTTGGCGTACCGGCCACGCGGCTTGGGCGAAAAATCGTCTGACAAATGCGGGTTGCGGCCCATTGCTTCGGGAGGCAACCCCCGGTGGGGAAAACCCAAAGCGTCGCCCACCGCGAAGCCCAAAATCGCGGCGCGAAACCTGTCTTGCAATGCGAGAAGTTCGTGCGCCATCAAAAAGAAAAAGAGAAAACGTGAACTGCCTGCGTAGCTATTTCTTCCGTGCCGGTCCAGACGGCTTTTTCTTCACCGTCGCCTTCAAAGGAGGAATCGGCGGTGGGTTACGCGTCACTTTTTTCGTCGACGTCGCGGTGGCACTGGGCGGCTCTTTCACTTCTTCGGTCTCTATCGGCTCGGCCACGATGACCGGGGGCGGCTGCAACCCGCGCGCATGCACCTGCGAAAAACCACAGCTGCCTTCTAAACAGCCCACCGCGGCGCGGGGAGGCTCTCCGAACAGCTCTTTCCACTTCATGCCCAACGACAACACGTCGCCCAACATGCGCTCGTCGCGGTCTTTGCCAATCAACGCCGACAAGTCGCCGGTCTGCGGGTCGACCCTCAAAGTCAATTGCACGAAGCCTTCGGGCAACGACAGCGGCGCTGCCAGGGTGCCGCGCTTTTCGGAGCCGAGCGCCCATTCTAACGTGGGCTCTGCTCCAGAGCCGTCGATGACCAGCGCGACGAAACGGCCGGGCTCTCCCACCAGCATCAACGCCGCACGCGGGTCAGGTGCTGGCCCGAAAAACATCGCTTTGAGTGGGTCCCACCGTGAGGCTTGGCGTTTGGGCAATTGCGCTTCGACCGTCACTTCCAACCCGGCTCCGGGCACCGCCTGGTCGACCACTGCGCGCCCCGCCACCGCGCCTTCGCCAGGAGCAAAACGAATGCGGTCACCTTTGAGCTCGATTTGCCGCCCCAGCGCAACGACGGGAATAGAGTCGGGCCCTTCGCCCAGCGCCAAAGTGCGGTTGGTAAAATCGAAACGCCCGGGTGTGGTCATCGGCCATTTGCCGCCGAAGTCAGTGGTGAGCTCGATGCCGGCCGGTTGCCGTTTTTCACGCGCGTCGTGACGGGCATAGGCCGCGCCTATCAACACCATTGCAAACAACACCACCACCGCAGCGGTGGCGCGCACGGTGCGCCGAGCCCACTTCGCCGCGCGCAACTTGAAGCGCTGCAGCGGCGTGGTTCGCGCGTTGCTGAGCACCGAAGTAACGGGGCCGAGCGGTTCTAAGTCAGCCAGCATTTCTTTCATCGAGCTGTAGCGCTCTTCAGGCGTGGGCTTGAGGCACCGCTTCACCACCGCGTCGAGGCGGCGGTCGAGCTTGGGCTTGCGCACCGAGGGCAAATCGAAATTGCCCACCGGCACTTCACCCACCAACATTTCGTAGAGCAGCACGCCGAGCGCGTAAATGTCGGCGCGGTGGTCGGCCGACTTGGCGTCAGTGCGTTGCTCGGGCGCCATGTACGAAGCGGTGCCCATCGCCATGTTGGTTTGGGTGAGATTCAATGCCCGCATGCCAGCGCGCTCGTCGAAACCAGCCAGCCCAAAGTCAGTCACTTTGGCAATGCCACCCGCCTGCTCGTCGAAGAGAATATTTTCGGGCTTCAAGTCGCGGTGAATCACCCCGCGGCCGTGGGCGTAGTCGATGGCGTTACAAATCTGCATGAACATGCGCAGGCTTTGCCCAGCGTCGAGCAGCGGCGAGCGCAGCACTTCGCGCAAAGACGGCCCGTCGACGAATTCCATCACCAAGTAATACGTGTTCTCGTTGCGCCCTTTGTCGACGATAGAGACGATGTGGGGGTGCCGCAGCGCCGCCAGCGCGGTGCCTTCTTTGTCGAAGCGGGCGACGAAGTTGGCGTCAGTGGCAAGCTCGGCCGCGAGCACCTTGATGGCCACGGTGCGGCCAAGTGAAAGCTGCACCGCCTGGTACACTTCACCCATGCCGCCTTTGCCGACGAGCTTGTCGAGCCGATAGCCGGGAATGAAATCAGCAGGCTTCGGGCGGCTGATTGTCGTGTCGTCGGCGGGGCTCATGGCGTGACAATGATGCGCTCGCAGTATGCCGAGATTGCGCGCGTCGTAACAGCGTTACACGACGGGGCGTAAGTGGCCGCCCACATGTAGGTGCGCGCTGTGTTTTCAAGACCGCGGCTGCCACTACGGTGTGGCGGCCAGCTCTGCACGCAGCGCCGGCAGCACGCCTTCGTTCATGAAAGCGCGGTACGCCTTTTCAGACTCTCGAGCGATCCACTCATGGGTGGCATGCTCGAGGCCCAGCAGCTGACGCACCATGGGCTCGGCTTTCTTCACCGACTTTGCCTTACCGGCTTCGACAAAAGCTTCTGACAAGAACTCCACGTACTCGCCCTTGTCTTTGATGACGCCGATTTCGCGGATCAGCTTGCTCACCGCGATGTAAAGGCTTTTGGACATTACAATCGGTTGTGCTTCGCGCGCCGGGCCCGGCAAGTCGGTCACGAAGGGGCTCTTGGCTTCAACGTCACTCAGCATTTTGCGCATGCGATGCAACGGGTTCTGTTTGGCCGACAGCTGCACGGCGCCATCGAGCGCGTCGATGTAAATCGAAGGCCACCGCAGCTTGCGGCGCAACTCGTGCACGCCGCCTTGCAAGTCGTTGAAATCGACTTTGAACTTTTCAGTTTTTTCGAACTGGGCGCCGAGCGCTTCTTGCAAATAAGCGCGATCGGCTTGGTAGCTCCCAAAGTCAGCTTCGCGCAGCCCCCGAAGCATGCGGTTGAGCACCGGCACCTGGTTGCGCTTGTCGGCATCAGGCAGCCAGTCTTTGGCAAGAATTTCTTTCACTGTGTCGCGCTTCACCGTGGCCACTTTTTCGAGGTGCTTCACCACGGCCTTCGGAAAATTCTTGTCTTTGATTTGGGCCGGTATCTCTTTTTCATAGAGCGACCACGCACCGAGCGCGTCTTCGAGCTTCTTCACGTCTGCGAGTGGCTTTTCAGCCAACTTGCCAAGCTTTCCTTGGTAGATGCGCAATTGGCCTTCGAGCGCGAACAATATTTTTCGGCCGTTTTGGGCGAGCAGCAAGTCGGCGAGCGCACCCGGTTCGCGTCTGGCCTGCATGATGACGCTGTCGAGCTGCGCCACGCTTTTCAAAATACGCTCGTACGGCCGGCCCACCACGCCTTCTCTCGGCTCATACTTGGCGAGCACCGCTTTCACTTCAGGCAAGTTGGCGGTGAGCGGCTGGGCGACTGTCTTCGGCTCGGCAGCCCTGTGCACCACCGGGCGCTTCGGCACCAGCGTCTTGTGCAACGGTTTAGAAGGGCTGCGCGGGAGGGCTCGGGCAATGAAAGGCACGAGAGAAACTCTGACAGGTGAGGCTGGGTGCGGCAACGCCCGGGTGCTTTCATTCTCTAAGCCGGTTAGAAAAGCCCTTTGACCCATGACCGCGTTGATTCGCTCGTTGAACGTGCTGCACGGCCAGCTCGATGCCTGTCGAAAATGCCCAAAAATGATTGGGCCGGTGGTGCACGGCCCCGCGGTGCCTTCGAAAATTTTTCTGCTCGGGCAAGCGCCCGGGCCGCACGAGGGCAAATTTGGCCGCCCATTCGCGTGGACCGCGGGCAAAACGATGTTTCGCTGGTTCGAAAGCGCGCTCGGTTGTGACGAAGAGACGTTTCGCTCCACCGTGTACATGGCAGCGGTGGCGCGCTGTTTTCCCGGCAAGGCCAAAGGCGGAGGCGACCGCAAACCCGACGACGGCGAAATCGCCAATTGCCAGCCCTGGCTGCAAGGTGAAGTCGGCTTGCTCAAGCCTTCGTTGGTGTTGCCAGTGGGCACCTTGGCCATTGAGCAGGTGATGCGCGAGAAAAAGCCGCTCATCGAATACGTCGGCAAGCAGCTCAAAGCGCAGTACCACGGGCTCGCGGTCGACGTGATTTGCCTGCCCCACCCCAGCGGCGCTTCGACCTGGCACCGCATGGAGCCCGGCATTGCCTTGCTCAAAAAAGCGCTCCAGCTTTTGAAAAAGCACCCAGCGGTAGTCGACGCCTTCAGAAAGCCCTAGGGTGCCGTGCCATGGCTTTTCCTCCCCATGCCTTTTCGACGACTGACGGCAGCACCCATTCTGAATGGGAAGTTCACAAGCTCGCGGTTTCGGGGTTGCGCAGCTTAGGCGCTTATGCCGTTGGAGCCGCGGTGCTGCTATTGGCGTTGTCTTTCGTGCCCTTGGCCGAGCCACCGGGGCTCCTCGAGAGTTTGCGCAGCCAATTCGCCGACGATGAGCGGCTGCGCGATATTTTCGAGGTTTTTTCGCCCAAGTCGGCGCTTGCCGTCTCGCTCGCCTCTGCGCGGTGGGCTTTGGTGGTGTGCGTCGCGGTGGGCTCTGGGCTGATTGTCGCCTCGCGCATTCAGAAAAATGAAATGCATCACCCCATGACGCTGGCCACCTTGGGGGCGTGGCTGTTGTGCGCGCTGGGTGGTTTTGCCGCGGCGGGCACTGGCGGTTTGGGAGGCCCGTTGGGTATTGGCATGGTGCCCTTCTTGTGGAGCTGGGCGTGGACGATGCCGGGCGGCAGCAAGAAAGCGCTGCTGCCCGTCGGCATGGGAGCCGTGCTGCACGTGGGCCTGGTCACCGCGCTCACTGGCGTGAGCATCAGCCCGGGTGCCGCGGGCACCTTGCTGGTGGTGTTTCTCTCGGTGGTGGCGACGTTGGTGGGGGCACAGACGGTCGATAACTGGCGCATGAAGACGAGTGAAGTGGCGCAGAGCGACGGGCTGACCGGAGCGCTCTCACGCAAAGCGCTGGAAGAACGGCTCGGCGCGTTGTGCGCGCAACGGCAGCGCAGCTTGGCTCCGTTGGCGTTGGTGATGTTCGACATTGACCGCTTTCGCAGCATCAATGACAAGCATGGGCGCGCGGCGGGTGACGAGCTGCTCGAGATGCTGGTGTCAGGCATCAAAGCTGAAATTCGCGCCAGTGACTTTTTGGGCCGCTACGGCGGTGATGAGTTTTTGCTGGTGCTCGACGAGTGCGAAGGCGCCAGCGCGGTGAGCTTGCTGGAGCGGTTGCGTGAGCGGTTCGCCCACAAACCGATTTCAGTGAAAGACGCGCAGGTGCGGGTCAGCTTTTCGGCCGGAGTGGTCTCGGTGGGTACCGGAGACCCACTCGAGCTGCGTGAGCTGCTCCGTTCGGCCGAGCGCGCGTTAGAAGCGAGCAAAGAAGCCGGTCGAAATCGCACCAGCGTGGCGCCCCCTCCGCCTCCGGGCGCTTCGTCGTTGGTTTCGGCCGAGTTGATTGCCGAAGAGCCAGGCGATGACGAAGCGACGGTGGCGGTCGATGCGCCGCCGGTGACGGCGAAGAATTCGTAGGTGGGTAAAAAGCCTCGCCAGGCCCCTCTTCACTACGGCGCTCCTCGCACTTCTTGGTAGCCGGGAAAATTCGGCTCAGCCGTGGGCAACCGCGTCATCGCGTCGCCCACGATGAGCGTCATCATCAACGCCACGAAGCACAACGCGAGCACGAAGTACGCCCGGTTCACCGGTGCGTGCGCATTCAAGTGCATGAAGAACCACGCCACCAACCCGGCCTTCACCAGCGCAATGGTCAACGCGAGCGGCACGTGCAACACGTCGGGCACGTAGTTGCTCCACACGCGCGCGGTGACATAGGTGAGCCCCGTCAGCGCCAGCAGCGACAGCAGAATGCCGAAGAAAAAGCCCAGACCGTGGTGCTGCGCGTGCGCGTGGTTCATCGGCGGCTCCCTTCGTCACAACAAGTACAGCGTCGGGTAAACGAAGATCCAAATCAGGTCGACCAAGTGCCAGTACAGGCCCGACAGCTCGACCGGCGTGTCGTTGCGCACCGCGAATTCACCCCGGTACGCACGCACCGCCATCCACCCCAGCACGCCCATGCCGATGACAACGTGCAGGCCATGCAACCCGGTGATGAGAAAATAGAGCGCGAAGAACATGCTCGCCCCCGGGCCAATGCGCATTTGCGCGGGGTTTAGGCCCATTTCACGCAGCGACTCCATGTGCAGCGCCACGTCATGCGCCAAGTCCAGCGTGAAATATTTTCCCGGCAGCAAACCTTCATGAAATTTGTGGGTGTATTCGAAGTACTTCACCACCAAAAAACCGCCCGCCAACACGATGGTGGCGATGAGCGCATGGCCCACCCAAATCGACCGGCGGCATCGCGCGGCCCACCCCGCCACCACCACGGTGAATGAAGAGACCAACAGCACCACCGTGTTGACCGTGCCCAATTTCCAGTCGAGGTGCACCGCCGACAGGTACGCGAAGGTGTCGCGGTACAAGTAGCGGTAGAGCGCGAAGGCCGTGAAGAGCGGCCCAAAAAGCAAAATTTCATTCGCCAGAAACAGCCACATGCCGAACTGCGCGGCGCGACGCTCGTGCGCGGCATCGACGAAGTGGTCTGCATGCGCGGTGAGCTCGACGGCGGCCGCTTCATTCGACGCCATGGGCCACCTTGGCTGTCGGCTGTGCGGCGGGAGGCCCTTCGTAGTTGTGCGGCCCATCGACAATGACCTGCGGGGTGTGAAAGTTGTGCTGTACAGGCGGTGACGCGGTGTTCCACTCATAGCCACGCGAGTGAAACGGGTTGTCACCCGCCACCGCGCCCCACTTGAGCGCCCACAACAGCGCGAAGAGCGAGAGAAACATGCCCAGACCTAAAATGAACGCGCCCATCGTCGAGGCGACGTTCAGGCTTTGAAACATGGGCAGGTACTGGTGGTAGCGCCGTGGCATGCCCATGTTGCCGAGCAAAAACTGGGGCACGAAGGTGAGGTTGAAGCCAATGAAGATGAACGCCACCGCGCTCAAGGCCACGCGCTCGCTGTACATGCGGCCAAACATTTTGGGAAACCAGTAATGAACCGCGGCGAGAAAGGCCATCATCACGCTGCCCACCATCACGAAGTGAAAATGCGCCACGACGTAATACGTGTCGTGCCAATGCACATCGAGCGAGATGACCGCCAGCGCGATGCCCGTCATGCCGCCGAAAATGAGGAAGTAGAGAAAAAAGCACGCCAGGGCGAAGGGCACCGTGAAGTCGACCGCGCCTTTGTAGAGCGTCATGACCCAGTTGAAGACTTTGATGGCGGTGAAGACGCCGACCAACATCGAGAGCACTCCGAAAATGCCCGCGTCGAACGTCGACTGGCCCGCCACAAAGAGATGGTGGCCCCACACGAAGAAGCCCACCAGGGCAATGCCCAAGGTGGCCACGGCGAGCATTTTGTAACCAAAGATTTGCCGTCGACAGAAGGTGGCGAACACTTCGCTCACCACGCCCATCGCCGGCAGCACCATCACGTAAACCACGGGGTGCGAGTAGAACCAGAAGAGGTGTTGAAAGAGCACCGGGTCTCCACCGCGCGCAGGGTCAAACAGACCAAAACCGAAAATGATTTCAGCCGCCACCAGCAGCGCCACAATGCCGATGACGGGTGTCGCCAGTACCGAAATGATGCTGGTGCCATACAAGTTCCACACGAAGAGCGGCAGTCGGCCCCAGTTGAGCCCCGGCGCGCGCAAGGTATGCGTGGTGACGATGAAGTTGAGCCCCGTGAGAATCGACGAGAGCCCGACGATGAAAATGCCCAGCATCACCGGTGCCACGGCGACGACCGAGGTGGTGCTGTACGGCACGTAAAATGTCCACCCGGTGTCGACGCCGCCATGAACAATGGCCCAGAGGGTAAAGAGCGCCCCCGTCACGTAAATATAGAATGACGCCAAGTTGAGCCGGGGAAAGGCGACGTCTTTCGCGCCCAGCATCATCGGCAAGAAGAAGTTACCGAAGACCGCGGGTATCGCCGGCACCATGAAGAGAAACACCATCACCATGCCGTGCAAGGTGAAGAGCCGGTTGTACGTTTGCGCGTCGACCAATGACGGCTCGGGGTTAAAGAGCTCCAAGCGAATGCCGAGGGCGAGCAAGCCGCCCAAAATCAACGCGCTCACCACCGCGCCGAAATACATCAGCGCGATGCGCTTGTGGTCCAACGTGGTGAGCCACGACATCACGCCAGTGGTTTGGTTGAAAAAATGCCAGCGGGGAAAATGCGCGCTCTCGGCCGGGCTCATCGCATCGCTCCGGGTGCTGGTTCTTCACCTTTGAGCGACTTGATGTATTCGACGAGCGCGGCGGCTTCGGCGTTGGTGAGCAACCCAAAATAGCTGGGCATGTCGGTGAAGTAGCCCGCTACTTTTTGGGCGCCCGGGTTCATCATCGAGCGGGTGAGGTAGGCCTCGTCGGCCACCACGTTCTCACCGGTGGTCAACGTTTGCATCGAGCGGTACAAGCCCCGCCACGTCGGCCCCAAGTGCGGCGTGCCGTCGACGGTGTGACAGCGCCCGCACCCTTTCTCGAGCGCCAGGCGTTCACCTTGCGTCACCAAGGTGGCGCGCGCTTCGTCACGGGTAGGGTCGGCGTCGAGTCGCGCGGCGAAACTTTGTTCACGTTCTGCGGCGCGCCAGTCTTCGAATTCTTCAACCGGCATCACCACCACCTTGCCCAGCATGCGTGAATGGCTGAGCCCGCAGTACTCGGCACAAAACACGTCGAACACGCCGGTGCGTGTGGCGATGAACCAGGTCTCGGTATACCGGCCGGGTATCGCGTCTTGCTTCACCCGAAAGGCGGGCACGAAGAACGAATGAATTACGTCGCGCGAAGTGATGAGCACCCGCACCGGCCGCCCCACCGGCACGTGCAAAGTGTCAATGGCATTGGGCCCTTCGGGGTAAGTGAACTTCCACATCCACTTTTTGCCGGTGGCGTAAACGTCTATCGCGTCGGGCGGTGGGTTTCGGTACCAGGTGAAGTCGCGAAAACCAATGGTGAACCAACCCAAGAAAACCACCAACGGCACGGCAACAAAAAACACCTCCATCGACAAGGGAGGGTGAAACGGCTCGGTCGATTGCTCCACGCGCTTGCGGCGAAAGCGCACGAAAAAATAACCCATCACCAAGGTGATGACGGCCCACACCCCCATGGTGGTGAGAAAGACTTGGTAATGCAGCGCATCGACCCGGTCGGCGAACGTCGACGCGCGTTCAGGCAAAAAGAGCAGCTCGCGCAACCACTGGGTCATCGCCGGGCTCCCTCAAAGGGAGAGCCGCGCGTCGATTCACGGCGCCACAGCACCGTCAACAAGGCGACCAAGGCGGCGAAAACGGCCAGACCTCCGGCGCGCAGAATGCCCTGCACGTAAAATTGGTAGCGACGTGTCGCCGGCTCATAGCGGTAACAGGTGAGCATCAACTGATCGAAAGTGGTGCCTACCTTGCCCTGCGACGCTTCAACCAAGGCCAGCCGCAATTGCCGGGGGCGAAACTGCGCGCCGTACAGGTAGCGCGAAATTTTGCCCTCGGGCGTGAGCACCATGAATACGGCCTGGTGCGCGTATTGTTTGAGTTGTGCGTCGTAGCGGTATTTGAAGCCCAGCGCGTCAGTCAGCGCATGCACGCTGCGCGCGTCGCCCACCCAGAAAGGCCACGCCGAGCCGTCAGCTGGAGCACCCAGCACATGGGCCACGGTGAGCCGTTTTTCAGCCGCCTGCTCGAAAGTCTCTTCAGGCGCGATGCTGAAGGTGACGAGCGCGTAGTCGGCGCCGAGCTTGAGCCCAGTGCCTTTCAAGGCACCCGCCACGCCGCTCAGCACCATGGGGCACAAAGTGGGGCAGCTGTAATAGACCGGCGTCAGCACCACCGGCCGCCCGCCGCTCAGCACTTCACGCAAGGTCACCGGCTGCCCCCGGTGATTGGTAAACGGCGCGTCGAGCGGCACTGCTTCTCCTACGTTTTCAATCACCGCCACGTCTTTGACGAAGGGCGACGGCTCGACCTGCGCTTGTGCAGCCCACAACAACCAAGCCGAGAAAAACGCATTCATCGTTGCCCCTCAGAGACGGCCCGCATCGCCGCTTCAATCGGCACGTGAACGATGCGCTGGGGGCGGTCGACCCAGCCGTAACGGCTCAAGCGCGCTTCGGCGTCTTGGCGTTGCCGCTGGGCGCGGCTTTCGGCTTCGACGATTCGCTGCTCAACGATGCCCACCTGCGGCGCGCCGGCCAAGGCTGGCACAGGCTGCCCCGCTCCATCGACGAAGCTGCCCGCCACGTCGTTTTGCAGCCACAGCGCGAACGCCACGCCGAGCGCGAAGAGCCCCAGCGCCCCAGCGGCAGCGAGAAAAATGCGCTTCCACGGCAGTTGCTCGCTTGTCTGCAGCTGCGCCGGCACGGGTGGAGATGAAGGCTGCAGGCTCATGGCTGCTGGTACCTCAGCGAAGCACCCAGGGCCGGGTCGTTGACCGGCACCGCGTAACGCCCGTGCATGCGCCACCAGACGAAGGCCACGCTTATTCCACCAACGCCGAAGAATGCGGTGACGTCGGTCCACTCCAATGACGGAGCGGTGAGCGCCGGCGTGACGAGGCGCTTCGCCGGCATGACCGCCCAGAACAAGTCGATGTAATGCACCAAAAGCAACCACACCGACATGAAGGCCAAATACTTGCGACTCTTCTTCGCCGCCGAAGACAGAAAGAAAAGAAACGGCAGGGCGAAATGAAACAGCATCAAAAAGAGTGACACCGGCCACCACGCATCGCCGCTGTGCGACAGCACCCGGTGCTCGCCGAAGGCTTGTGCCGGAGCCACCCGCGACAAACCCCGCGCGAGAAAAAAGGGCGCCTCTTCAGCCTGGTTGGCATGCCAGATAATGAGGAACTGGCTGAAAACGATGTACGCCCAGAACGCCGTGAAGGCCAGTTGCAGCTTGCCCAGGTTGTGCAAGTGCTCCTCTGAAACGTAGGCGCCTTGCAGCCGCTCGTCTTCGGGCACCACGGTGACCAACGTCACCATCGCGAAGGCAGCGAGAAAACTGCCCGCGAAGTAATACACCCCGTACATCGACGAAAACCAGAGCGGCTCGAGCGACATTAACCACGCCAGCGCGGCGAAGCTCATCGTCAGCGCAATCGCCACCAACGCCGGCGCTGCCAAGGCGCGCATTTTCTTAAGCGGCTGCTCATCGCCCGGCCGGGTGTCTTGGTCGCGGCTCCATTTGAAAAGCAGCTCGCTCACCAACGCCCAGGTGCCGAAGCAAAGCAGCGTGCCGACGACGAAGGTGACCATGTTGAGAAACGGCGCTTTGTGGCGCATCAGCTCCCACGCGTGGTCATGCAAACCCAGCGCGGCTTTTTCGGTGTCGGCCCACACATAGAGGTGCTTCATGCCGGTCAGCAGCGGCAAAAAAAGCAGCACCCCCACGGTGAGGCCCGAGGCAATGGTTTCCATTTGGCGGCGCAAGACGGTCATCCACACCGCGCCTGACGCATGAAAGGTGCACAGCATCACCAGGGTGCCCAGGCTGATGCTGACCCAATAGGCGAAGGCCACAAGGTACGAGTGGTAGGCATGCGCGGGGTTTTGCACGAAGCCTGCCGCGGTACCGCTCAAGCCAAGCAAACCCACGCCCAAGGCAAGCCACACCGTGTGCCGCGAACCGGTGAAGGGCTGAAAAAGGCTCACGGCATGCCCTCGCGCAACAGCCGTTCGCGCTCTGCTGGCGGCGCCATTGACAGCGGCGCGTGTTGTGACAACTGCAGCGCGCGCACGTAGCCGACGATGCCCCAGCGCTCTTCGAGCGAAATGTCGGGGAAAGCCGGCATCAAACCAAAACCTTTGCCGATGACTGCAAAGAGGTGCTCGTCGGTGCGTTCACCCAAGGTGTGAAACGACGGTGGCGGCGCCAGCGCCATATGGGTGGCCACCCTTGAGTTGCCGTCGCCCAAGTGGCCATGGCAGGCCGCGCAGACGATGTTGAAGCGGTGCCGACCCTTTTCGAGCAGCGCCGCGGTGAAGGGTGGTTTGACGCGCCATTCGAGCTCGGCGTCGCGCGGCACCGTGCCCGCAGGCGGCATGCGCATGCCGTGCCCGTCGGCAAACACCGGCGATGGCGCGAAGGGCTTCACCTTTTTTTGCTCGTACATGCGCATCAACACTTCGCCGTCTCCTCCCTGCACGCCGTGGCAGGCGCTCAGCCACCCGGGGAGCACGCAAAGTAGAGCGCGGCGCATCACGCATGGCCTCCTGGCGCAGCGGTGAACTCATGAATGACCGTGACGTTCTTCGCGCCCAAGGCGTCGAGCCGTTCTCTGGCGCGCATCACCATGTCGGGCATTTCGCTGTTGACCGAGAGCCACCACCCATGGCTCGAAGCGCTACGAAAGGCGTCGTGCTCAAACAGCGGGTGGTGCAACCGGGGAAAAGCCCAGAAATACACCACCAGGCTCGTCACGATGGCGAGCGAAGAGAAGAGCACCATGATTTCAAAAGTGACGGGAATGAAAACCGGCGGGCTGTGCGGTGGTTTGTTCGCCAGGTTGAGCGGGTACTCGACGACGTTGAAGTACACCATGGTGAGATAGGCGGTCAGCACCCCCACCACGCCTCCGACAAAGGCCACCGTCGACACACCTGAGCGTGGCAAACCGAGCGCTTCTTCCAACCCGCGCACCGGGTACGGCGTGTGTGTGTCGAGCGCGCGCAGGCCTTCGGCGCGCAGCAGCCGGGTCGCCGCGAGCAGCGCTTCGCTGCCTTCGAATTCTCCCAGCACCCAGGCGCGCATCAGGCAGGCCCTTTCACGTGCTCGGCGTGGTTTTGCTCTTTCACCTCGGCGACCGCGACGGCCGGCAAAAATTTACAGAACAGCATGAAGGCGGTGAGAAAGAAGGCGATGGAGCCCAAGAACATCGCCAGGTCGGCCGGCGTTGGGTAGTACATCGCCCAGCTCGACGGCAGAAAGTCGCGGTGGAGCGAGATGACAATGATGACGAACCGCTCCAGCCACATGCCGATGTTCACCAAAATCGCCACCGTGAACATCACGGGCAAGCTGCGGCGCCACTTCTTCACCCAGAACACTTGCGGCACGATGAGGTTGCAAAACCACATCGCCCAATAGAGCGGCGCGTACGGGCCCTTGGTGCGCGTCTCGAAGAAAGTCGTCCACTCGTATTCACTGCCCGAATACCAGGCGGTGAAGTGCTCCATTGCGTAGCCGTACGAGACGATGAGGCCGGTGAGCAAAATCACCTTATTCATGTTCTCGAGGTGCGTCAGCGTAATGACGTGCTCGAGCTTCATGAACTTGCGCGCGGGAATCATCAGCGACACCACCATCGCGAAGCCTGAAAACACCGCGCCGGCCACGAAGTACGGAGGAAATATGGCTGAGTGCCAGCCGGGTATGTGGCTCACCGCGAAGTCGAAAGAGACGATGGTGTGCACCGAGAGCACCAGCGGCGTCGAGAGCCCCGCGAGAAGCAAGTAGCCCAGCTTCCAGTGGCTCCAATGCCGGCCTGAGCCACGCCACCCCAACGCGAAAACGCCGTACGCAAGGCGCGCCGCTTTGCTTTTGCTGCCGTCACGCAGCGCCGCCAAGTCGGGTATCAGCCCCACGTACCAAAAGAGCAGCGACACCGTGCCGTACGTGGCGATGGCGAAGACGTCCCACAACAGCGGGCTTTTGAACTGCGGCCCCACGCCCAAAGTCGAAGGGTAAGGGAGCATCCACCAGTCGAACCACGGCCGGCCGGTGTGAAAAGTGGGGTACATCAGCGCGCACACCACCGCGAAGAGCGTCATCGCTTCAGCCGCGCGGTTGATAGAGGTGCGCCACTTCTGTTGGAAGAGCAGCAGAATCGCCGAAATCAACGTGCCGGCATGGCCGATACCTATCCACCAGACGAAGTTGATGATGTCGAAGCCCCAGCCAACGGGGTGGTTGTTGCCCCACACCCCCACGCCTTGCCAAAGCAACAGAAAGAGCGAGAGCAAAAGCGCGCCGACGCCACCTGACAGCAGCAGCAAGGTTTGTTTGTAGCCACGGGTGGGCTTTGACCAAACAAAGCCCAAAAGCGACTGGTTGAGCGAGGTGTCGGTTTGCGCGCCGGTGATGAGCGCGTTCTCTTTTGAGGCGGCGCTCATCACGAGAGCCCCGGGTGCGGGTTTTTGACGCGTGCCAAGTAAACGGTGCGTGGGCGCGTGTTCAAGTCGTGAAGCAAGTCGTAGCGGCGCTCGCTCGCATGCAGCCGAGAAACCCGCGCCTGCGGGTCATTCAAATTGCCAAAGGCGATGGCTTGGGTGGGGCAGGCTTGTTGGCAGGCGGTCTGCACCGCTCCGTCAGGTATCGCCTGCCCTTCGCGCCGGTACTCAATGCGTGCACGTTCAATGCGCTGCACGCAGTAAGTGCACTTTTCCATCACCCCGCGAGCCCGCACCGTCACTTCGGGGTTCATCGCCAGCCGCTCGCTGGGCGTTTTGTTTTGGTGGTAGTGAAAATAATTGAAGCGCCGCACTTTGTACGGGCAGTTGTTCGCGCAGTACCGCGTGCCGATGCAGCGGTTGTAAACCATGTCATTCAAGCCTTCTTCGCTGTGCGAAGTGGCATTGACGGGGCACACGTATTCACACGGCGCCGTCTCACATTGCATGCAGGGTATCGGCTGGGTGATGACGCCGGGTGTGTCGAGCTCACCGATGAAATAGCGATCGACGCGCAGCCACGCCATCTCACGGTTGCGCTTCACGCCTTCTTTGCCCACGGTGGGAATGTTGTTTTCTGCGTAGCAGGCGGTGACGCACGCGCTGCAACCGGTGCAGCGGTTCAAGTCGATGGCCATGCCCCAGCGGTATTCGACGCGCGTCTTCGCCACCTCGCGCGGCGCATAGTCGTACAGCGCGGGCTGGGGCCCTTTGAGCGTCTGCAGGTGCTCTACGAGGGGCTTTTTTTTCCACCTGCCTTCGAAATGGTCGAAGGTGTCGAGCGCGAGCGTTTGTGTCGCTTCGTCGCGCACGGCCTGCAACGCCAAGTCGCGCTGGTGCATGTCCCAGTGCTCTTGCGTGCACACCAGCGTGTGGTGGCGGCCGGTGTTTTCAACCGTGCAGGGCGAAAGCCACGAATTCTCGGTAGCGCGCAAGCGGTACGCATTCACCCCCACGCTCTGCGCCACCGTTTTGTCGTGCGACGAGCCGCCGTAACCCAGCGCGAGGCTGACCGAATTGTCGGCATGGCCCGGCAGAACAAACGCGGGCACTTCGAGCGACTGCCCATGGGCGGTAATTCTCAGCAACGGCACGCGGTAGCCGTCGGTGCCCTTGAAGTGCTGCTTGGGAAAACCGAGCTGCTCGGCCGTCTTCGGTGAGACCAGGGCCGCGTTGTCCCAAACGACTTTGGTCAAGGGGTCAGGCAGCTCTTGCAGCCACGGCACCTGGGCGTAGCGGCCGTCGAAGACTTTGCTGTCGACAGTGAGCGCAAGCTCCATGCCTTCTACCGCCGGGGTCTTCGCCGCCTCGGCCACCGCCGCGAAGTTCACCACCGGCGTCTCGGTAGAAAACGCAGACTGGGTCACCCACCCCGCTCGTAGCCATTGGGCGAAGTGGGCTTCGAAGTCACCTGTCACCGTGCTGCGCTGACGCCAACTTTCTTTGAAGCTCCATGCCGCCGGCGCCGCGAAACGGCCGAGCAATGCGCCGAGCACTTGCGCTTCAGAAACGGTTTCATAGAGCGGCTCAACCAGCGGCTGCGTCAACGCCACGGAACCGTCGGCGAGCCGCACGTCGCCCCAGCTCTCGAGAAAATGCGAGGCAGGCAACACCCACCGCGAAACCCGCGCGGTCTCGTCTTCGTAGAGGCCGCCATAAAACGTCGGCACCTTCTTCAAGCTCGCGGCGAGGCCCAAATGCGCCGGCGCCGAGTACACCGGGTTGCCTCCGAAAATAATGACCGACTCGGCGGCACCCCTTTCGATGTCAGCGACGAGCGACTGCAGCGCGTCGACATGCGCCGTGTGCGCCGGAGCGGTGAACGTCACCGTTTCGCCGATGGAACCCAGCGCGCCGTTGACGGCGTGGGCGAACGCGTGCACCGCGGCGGGCTGCCTGTCGCCCACCACCAGCACGGCGCGCGGGCCCGCTTTCACCACGTCTGCCGCCACGGCTTCGAGAAATGGTGAGGCGGGCGTGGCCTCTGCGCCTGGCACCTGCGCCAACGCGGGTAACTGCCGGCTCAACAAGGCGACGAGTGCACGGGTGAATGCTTCAATGTCACTTGCCCGCATGCGCAGGCGGTGATCAGCCATTGAGCCGGTGATGGTCAGCGACGGCTCAACCACATAGAGCCGCGACATCGAGGGGCCGGGCTCTCGGCTTTCAGCGAAGGCCCGTGCCTGCCGCAACCCAGGCCCGTGTGGAAAAGTGAAGTCAGCATCGAGCGACAGAATCACCCGCGCGTTTTGAAAACGGTAATGCGGCTCGAGGCGGCGGCCCAAAGCAAGCTGTGCTCCGGCGTAACGCGCGTGGGGGTAAAGCGGCGCGTGCATCAACACTTTCGCGTTGGGCAGTGACTCAGCGAGCGCGGCGAGCAATGCCTCTCGTGAAGGAGAGCCATTCGGCTCGAGCAACAGCCTCACGCCGGCGCCTTTATTTTTCTTCGACGCCATTTCGGTGAGCCGCGTCAACGCGGCCAGCGCGTCTTCTTTGGCCACCGGTTCACCGTTTTGGCTGAAGCGTTTCAGGCGCAGCGGGTCATACAGGCACAACAATTCGGCCTGCTCGAAGGGCCCGCTCGCCCCGCCCGACCAAGGCACGCCTGGGTTGCCTTCGATTTTCACCGGCCGGCCTTCGCGCGCGGTGACGAGCAGCGGAGTGGCCACGCCTCCCACCGACATCGCCGTCGCGTACTGCTGCGGGTTACCGATGGTCAGCCCTTCAGGTGCCTGGTGGTACGGCAAAATCGTGTCACTCGGCTTCATCGTGCAACCCACGCCGGCGAGCGCCGCCGACGCACCGAGCAAGGTCATCGCTTCACGCCGTGTCATCGCATCGAGCAGCGACGCCCCCGGTAGAAACTCACCACTGGGGCCAGCCCCTTCACCCCGCTGCTCTTCTACGCTGCGCCAGTAAGCATGACCGTAAACAGATTCGTGGCTGCGCGGAGCACCCACTGGGTTGTCGAGCACCGGCAGCCGCCAGGTGACGGCAGGTGGTGGTTTCGTCGTCATCGGTGGCAGGTGTCACAGGCGGTGCGAGGGTGAACGTCATTGGCTTGGGCGAGCCGTTGACCAAGCTCGGCGCGTTGCGCGGCGCTCACCGGAGCTTGCCACTGCATGTCGGTCACCGCGTCGAGAGGGCGCAAGTGTTGTTGCGGCGCACGGTGGCAGTCGACGCACCACTGCATGGTGAGCGGTTCGGCTTGGTACACCATCGGCATGCGGTCGACGCGGCCGTGGCAAGTCACGCAGCCCACTCCCTTGCGCACGTGAATCGAGTGGTTGAAGTAAACGAAGTCGGGCAAGTCGTGCACCCGTTTCCACGCCACGGGTGTTTTCGAAAAGTACGCTTGCCGCAATGGTTCTAACCGCGGGCTCTTGTTGAAGACCTGCGCGTGGCAACCCATGCACAGCGATGTGGCGGGAATGCCGGCTGTGGCGCTGGTCTCTACCTGCGCGTGGCAGAAGCGACAGTCGATGCCCTCTTCCCAGTTGTGGTGGCGGTGGTCAAACTGAATGGGCTGCACGAGCTCGACGTGCTGATTCGTCACATACGGCGTGCGCTGCAACAGCATCACCGCGCTGAGCGCCACGACGGGCACTCCCACGGCGCTGACTGCCGCCACCCGCGCAAATGTATTCGTCCATCGAGGAAAAAGCGCGGACATGGCGGTGCCAGCCCCTTCAGAGAGGGAACCATTCAACGGTCGGCATCGCGTGCAATTTGGCGGCCGGGCCTGAAATGCCCGCCCCAAAAAAGAAAACCGAAGAAAGAGACCGCGGCCTTCACGGTTCTTTCTTCGGTTCGGTGCTGCGTGAGAGCGTTACGGGTTTGCGGCGCCCCAGCTTTGCCCGGCGTCGGCGGCGTGCCAGTCGGCGTTGGTCTTGGTGTTCGCACCCAAATTGCGCATCGCCGAGTTGCCCGTGGCAGAAGTGCTCACGCCAGCCAAGTTCACCGAGAGCGCGCGTGTTTCAACGTCAGAACAAACGCCCGCGTCGCAGGCTTGCGCCGACCAGAAGCCCGCGGTCTGCAGGTTGCGCACGTCGGTGGGGAAAGCCGAGGGCGGCGTCGCGGTGGGGAAAACGTACGGCACGCCGTCGATGATGACCGAGCCTCGCTTGATGAGCAGCACACGTTCAGAACCACTTAAACCCGTCGCGCCTCCGCGCACGTCCCACGCGTTGTCGTAGTTCGCGCTATGGGACGCCTTCGCGAACTCATTTTTAGAAGCGGTTTCGCTCGCGCTGTCGACGCTGCCGACCGCCGCTGGGTTCAAGTGAATGACAATCAAATCGCCCGCCGCCACGGTGACGTTGGGCAAGTCAGCCAACTTGGTAAACGTTGCCGGAGGACTCGACGCCGACGTCTCGAGCGTCATATTGGCCAAACTGCCACCCTGCGTTACCAGCAACTCCACCAAGTCTTTGCTGCCCGAGATGTTGACGTTGAGCTCATTGAACAACAGACCCGCCGGAGCGGCGTAGCCGATGAACGTAGCCGTGCTTGCGGCGCTGTTGCCAAAGCTGCCCGTCACCGTCACCGTGTAGCTCATGCCTCCCGTCAACGGCATCGCAGTCACCACATCGACCTTGCGTGGGTTGCTGACGTTGACGCTCGCCGACATCACCATGGCGCCGTTGTTGAGCGTGAAGTCACCCGCGGCCACGGTAAAGGCGCTGAGCCTGCGGTCGAAGGTGAGCGACACTTCAGTCGCGCTGGTGGCGATAGCAGCGAGCAAGCGCGGGTTCGGGCAGGTGGGCGTTATGAATTCGCCCGTGGCATACGCCGATGGCTGTGCCACTGCGTCGAAGCGCCACATGATGCCCCGCTCCACGTTGACCTGGCAGCCCAGTGTCAAATCGAGTGAGTCTTTCACCTCGTCGGGCACGCGCAACTTGACGTTGGCGTTGCCCATCACTGCCATGGTGTCGAGCGTGGCCGAAGAGTGACCGAAGCCCGCGGGCGCGAACTCACTCGAAATCGTGCCCGAGAAAGCAATGAGCTCACTGTCATAGTCGGCCGGCATGGTGGCAATCGCCGCGACATTTGAAACATCTTGCACGTAACTGCCGAGCGCGTTGCCGGTGCTGACTTGGCTGTAACCCGTAATGGCCGTCGCAATGCGAAGACCGGTGTTGCTGCTACCCAACACCGCAACGGTAGTGATGGTGAACGACACTTTGTCACCCGGGGTGGGGGCAGGCATCAGCGTGGCGGGGTCAATGTTGATGAAGAGGCCCGGACCGGTGGTTGACTCTTGCACGAAGAAGCCCGCGGTCTCGGTGCCTACGGTGGGTTTCACATAGGTGACCATCACGTCAGTCACCGCGATATTCACCGCGCCCGCGCTGGCTGCACGCGCCGCTGCCAAACCCGTCAGCATGCCCGCGTCTATACCGCCGCCGCCGGTGCCACCACCCGTGGCGCCGCCACCCGTCGCGTCACCTCCACCCGTCGCGTCGCCTCCACCCGTCGCGGTGCCTCCGCCCGTCGCGGTTCCGCCGCCGGTACCCGACATACCGCCGCCAGTGCCCATCGCGCCACCACCGGTTCCCACGTTGCCTCCACCAGTGCCGGTGCCGCCACCCATGCCGCCATCAGACGCCTTGCAAACACCGTCAGCTGGGTCACACATTTTTCCCGTCGCGCACTTCACGGTAAGGCAGGGATCAGTCGTGGCTTTGCCGCAGGCCGCGAGGAAAATGCCGAAAGTCGCGACGGCGAGAAAAAGAGGCATCGAACGCATGTGAAGCTCCTTCAAGGGGAGAGGAAACGCTCGCCGCTTACTGAAGCAAAGAGCCACAGGCAACAAACCTGTGGCGCTTCCAAACGACTCTTTGGGCTCAAGTCCTCCCGTGCCTCGCTTCAGGCGTCGGCTCCAATGAGAGGTGCCGGGTCGAAGTGCGGCGCTTGGTTGCCATTTAGATTTTTTGCTCGGGTGACTGTGTGGCCGCCTCACGGTCAAGCGACTGAACTGTGAGCCAAACGGTGAAAATTTTTCACCAGCTGAACGAAGGCTCCCAAGCCCCTTTCAGACATGAGAGCACGTCGGCACCCAGACGCTGACGAGACATTCAACCCACCATGGGTCCCATTTGAGCCAACAGACGTTAGCGGCACGCGCCGTTGGGCAGACACGTTTGACCCTGAGCACAGCCGCCCCACACCGGGTCGTCGCACCGTGTCCAGCAGTAGCCTTGCGACAAAATACCTCCGTCGGCGCCCTGCAGAGGTTGGCAGGCATAGTTGGCGCGGCAACCAGTGGTGCCTCCATCGGTCTTGTACGTGCAGAGCTCGGCACACAAATCATAGGTGTTGCTCAAGCCGGTGATGCACGCCGCGGAGCCATTGGTAGAGCACTCGAGACCCGAGGTGCAATCACGCATGCAATAGCCACCGGGAAACCCGCTGTACGACGTGCCACCATCAGCTTCGGCGATTTGTTCGGGGTAGCAGAAGACACCTGTCGAAGGAGGGTTCTGACACTGCGTGGTTTGCACGCACGCGTTGCCCACCGTATTCGGCGTGGGCCCGGCATCAACGCTTCCCGCGTCGGCGACCGGCGGCAGCGGGTCTAACCAGCAAGCACCTTGGGCGGCGCCAATGTCGTAGCAGGTATAACCCGCGCGGCAGTCTTGCGCAGTGTCGCAAAGAGCAACGCACATCGGTTGCGCCTCTCCGTATTCGGGAGGAATGCCGAAACAGAACGAATCGATGCCGTTGCACGCGTTTTGCGTCGAGCAATTACGGGTGCAGTAGCCACCGGTGTAACCCGCGTCGCCTGGGCTGGTGTGCTTGCGGCACGACAGGCCAGAGGTGCTCTTGGCGCAATCGTTGTCGTTGTTGCACGCGATGCCAACGATGCCGAGATCGCTGCCTCCATCGGTTCCGATACCTCCGCCGGTTCCAATGCTGCCACCGGTTGCGGTGCCTCCGCCCGTTCCGATGCTGCCGCCCGTTGCGGTGCCTCCGCCGGTTCCGATGCTGCCACCGGTTGCGGTGCCTCCGCCCGTTCCGATGCTGCCACCGGTTGCGGTGCCGCCGCCGGTTCCGATGCTGCCACCCGTCGCAGTTCCTCCACCCGTTCCGATGCTGCCACCCGTCGCGATACCTCCGCCGATTCCGGTGTCGCCGCCACCCGTCGCGGTTCCTCCGCCGATTCCGGTGTCGCCGCCACCTGTCGCGATGCCTCCGCCGATTCCGTTGTCGCCGCCACCCGTCGCGGTGCCTCCGCCTGTTCCGATGTCGCCGCCACCTGTCGCGGTGCCTCCGCCTGTTCCGATGTCGCCGCCACCGGTCGCGGTACCTCCGCCCGTAGCCGTGCCGCCACCTGTCGCGGTACCTCCGCCCGTTCCCGTCGAGCCACCACCGGTGCCATTGGAGCCTCCGCCGGTTCCATTACTTTTCAATTTGCAGAAGCCATCGGAAGGGTCACACACCCTGTCTTCCGTGCACACCTTCTTCGCGCAGAGATCATTTTTTCCACCTCCGCCGCCACCGCCACACGCCGCCAAAGTGACCGACAACAAACACAGTACAAAACGACGCATGGTTGCTCCCTCTGAAGCGGTGGCACTGCGAAGGCGCAGAATAATGACGAGAAGATCAGAACTGCACGAGGTACCAAACCCGCCACTCAAGATTCGAGAGTAAAATTTGTGCTACGTGCCGCGTGTCTTTTTGCCTCAAGGAGAACAGTCATGACGTCACGACTCGCGCTCGCTGTGCTGATTACCGCTACCGCCTGTGGCCAACGTGGCCCCGAAGGCCCGGCCGGGCCGGTGTGGGGTGGAGGCCCGAGCATCAGCGCGGTTAACCCAGCGTTCGTCGCGGCTGGCACTTCGCAGACCGTGTTGCTTTCAGGGTTCGGTACCGATTGGACCGACGCATCGACCGTGTCGATGGGCGCGGGCATCAGCGTGAAGAAGGTCACCGTCGCCAGCCCAACATCGCTCGCCGTCGAGCTCACCGTGGCCGCTGACGCCGAACCGGGCACGCGCGACCTCGTGGTGACCCAAGGCACGCAGCAGGCGAAACATTCGGGGGCTTTTTTGGTGAAGCCACTGGTAGAAGCAACGGTGCTTGGCAAGTTGGGCCGCGGCACTTTGGCGATAGTGCGGGTGGTGCACAATGACCCAGCGTTTGCCTTTGATTTGGCGACCAGCGGCGCGGTGACCGCCATTGCCGGAGGAGGCGTGCACGCCCAAGTCGTCAGCGTGAGCCCACACCAAGTCGACGTGTTGGTGTTGGCTGATATCGGCGCTCCTCGCGGCAACCGCGATTTCGAGCTCACTGACCGCACCCGTCAACTGGCAGAAAAGACGTTCCGCTTTCCCAACCTGCTCGAAGTGTTCGACGTCGACGCCACCGACCTGCTGCCAGGCATGCCCGCCACCGGCACCTTGGGTTTGCCTTTTGCTTCGAAGCTCTTCAAGTACACACCGCCTTCGACGCCAGCGGTGTCGTACGTGATGACCATTACTTCAAATGCGCCGGGCTCGTTGCCGCGGTTCATTACCCTGCCCTCGAGTGGTTTGGCGCATCAGCTGGCCGGCCCTTACGAGTCGATTCTGGTGCGACAAGACCCGAGTGACCCGCTTTACGTCATTGCCTTCGATTTGAACGGCATGAGCGGTGTTGACTACACGCTCGACTTGAAGAGCGCGCCCGTCGAAGTCGAGCCGAACGACATGCCCGAGCAGGCGAGCTCGATTACCACTCCGTTCAATACGCCGACGTTGATCAACGGGCAGTTCTCAGCGCTCGGCGATGTCGACTATTTCAAGGTGGTGATTGGCGCGAACGACGTGGGCAAGAAGTTGCGGGTGATTAGCCGCGCTGGAGACGCCAACTGCGACACCATCGTTGACGTGCAGAATGACCTGGGCACCTCGCAAGGCGGCCCCAGCGCTGACAATGTGATTTTTGATCAGCTCATTTCGGCGCCGCTGCCCACGCCGGGCACTTATTTCGTCAAGGTGTACTTTTCGCCGCAGGTCGGGCTCTGGGACGAGAACAAGAGCCATTACCAGTTGGTGGTTTCGCTCGTGCCGTAGCGTTCAGGGGCACTCGGAATAAGAAGAATGGACCCCATCGAACGCATTTGCCGCTACGTTTACGGAGAACTTCCCGTTGAGGCGCTTCATGGCGCGCTCGTTGAAATGCCGGCGCTCGAAGAAGTTCTCGGTAAGACCGAGTACCACGATCTCGTCACGTTTGACCCAGTGACTGGCAGAGAGCACGGCTTTCGTCGGTCTACGTTCGAGCTCTTCGAGGCTCGCCTTCCAGGAGTTCTGCTCAAGGCACGGGCCCGCCGCGTGTGTCAGCAGATGCTTGGCGGCGAGAAAGATGTGGTTCAGGGTGTTCAGGAAATGAGCCTTCTTCGCGAAGAACGTTGCGGCGAGCAGTTTGTGCCGCGCATTTTCGCCGACCTCGAGCATAAGGCGCTGGTGTTGCTTACCATCAACCAAGATGAAGGCTGCAAAAAGGACATTGCAGTCGAGCACTGCGGGCCTGCCATCTTGAATGCGGCGCGCGAATTCCTCGCCAAGTGACAACGGGGCAACTGACAACGGTGCCGGACTTTTCCATTTTCCGTTTTTTCAGCTGACCAAACACAGCGAGAGCGTGGTCTCACAATTGGCTTGAGCGAGCGCGACGGGTCGCGATGCGCTTTGGGCCTGATCCGATCTCGTAGACACGGTTGATGTCGACGCCGATGGCGGCGGACGTGTTGTAGCCGTTGATGATGCGCGTGGGTAGTGGTCGCCCCGCCGAAGCGAGCGCAGCGAGCGAAGGCGG